>JBDSUJ010000019.1:0-20714 GCA_039927815.1 Croceibacterium sp.
GGATGCATCTTGTCCATCTTGGTGCACATCATGTTCTTCATCATCTTATCATGGCTCATCGCCATGCACGAGCGCATCGACTTCATCTGCGCGGCCGACATTTTCATCATGTCGGGATGCATCTTCATCATGGAGTTGCACCTGGCACTTTTCATCATCTTGCTGCTCTTCATCATCTTGCAGCTTTCCATCTTCTTCATGTCGGTGGCCGTCGGGGTCATGGCCAACACCGGGGTTCCGGCGACGAGTGCGACGGTGGTCAGGGCGAGCAGGAACTTACGCATTGGAGTCTCCTTCGTGGCGCCGAGTGGAACGGGTTCGGCCGCGGCGCCTTCAGCCTCGAAATGTCATAATTTGCGCGCAGCGATGATCGGGCCCCCGGCTCCGTGCTGGACCAGGGCCGCGGTGGCGAGGCCGCTCTCACGCGCGAGCGGCAGGGCAAACTTGACCGACGGTCCGGTCCATTCGCCGAGCTTGATGAGTTGGCGAACAATCCCCCGATGCGGCAACGTCTTGCCGCCATTTTCACCCGCGCGGATGGCGACTTGGCGAGCGCGCGGGTCGTAGCGCACCAGCCAGACCGTAGCGGGCGCGCCCGCGGCCCCCTGCGCGATGCGGATGCCGGAACTTTCCGGCACGATCTCCGGGCCGCCGCGCGCCGGACCGGCGCTGGCGAGGGCGGCATCGAGTTGGGACCGGTCGCTGCCGAGCACGGCATGGGTACCATTGACGATGATTTCCGGGGTGGCGACTTCGCCTCGGCCGGCGCGGGCATAGTCCTGCTGGCGCGCCGTGTAGGTGGGGGAGGCAAAACTATCCTTCCAGCCGAGCTGGTCCCAGTAAGTCACTGCGAATGACAGCGCCAGAATCTCCGGCCGGTCGATGACCCGGTTCAGATAGGCATTCGCCGGCGGGCACGACGAACAGCCCTGGCTCTGGAACAGCTCGACAACGATCGGATGTTCGGCCGAAGCGGCTCTGCTGGAACTGGCCGGAGCGGCCCGGCTTGCGCTGCCAGCGGAAAGTCCCGCTGCAATAGTCACAGCCAGAATACTGAACGAAGTGACAAATCGGCTAGGCATCAAGTTGCCTTTTTTGACAGCACCGCCGGCGAGTTGCCAACGCGGATGTCGATAATACGTATCTCGGACGCGGGCGGTTACAGATGGCAGGGATTTTAATTTCGTCCGGACCCGAATGATTTTTTCCCAGCGGACGGTAACGCTTTGCTCCTCCCCAGCGAAAAACCTAAGAAGCGGTATGCCGACGAGCGAAGACCAGCTTAGGACTTGGATGGTCGAAGGACTTGCCGGCGACGCGGTTGCGCACGCGGCTCTGTTGCGCGCCGTCGCGCCGCTGTTGCGCGCATTCTACCGTCGCCGGGTCGGCCACGACGATGCCATCGAGGACCTCGTGCAGGAAACGCTGATTGCAGTTCACACCCGGCGCATCAGTTACGACCGCGACCGGCCGCTGTTGCCGTGGCTGTTTGCGATCGCCCGTTACAAGATGATCGACCATTTCCGGCGGTCTGGCCGGACCGGTCCGGTGGCCGACGCTGAGGAACTGCCGGCCGCAACCGATACCGAGGAACAGGTCAACGCCCGGCTCGACCTCGAGCAATTGCTGTCGACGCTGCCCGAACGGCAGGCGGGCCTGATCCGGGAAATGCATCTGGAGGGGCGCAGCGTGGCGGAAATTGCCCACCGCAGCGGAATCGGCGAATCTGCCGCCAAGGTCTCGATTCATCGCGGTCTCAAGGCGCTGGCGCTGCGCATCCGGCAGGTCGGGCAATGAATACCGACGCCCTCATCGACGCGTTGGCCCGTACCGTGACTCCGGTGCCGGCCCGCTCGGCATCGCGGCGGTTGATGCTAAGCCTGATCGGAGGAACTCTGATCACCCTGGCGCTAATCTTGAGCGCACTCCCGATCCGGCCCGATATCGCTTCGGCGATCCATAGCTTCGCCTTCTGGATGAAGCTCTCCTACACGGCGGCCGTTGGAGTGTTGGCGACACGCGCGATGGCGCGGCTCGCCCGCCCTGAGCCGGTACGGCTAATTGCGTTTTGGCCGGTCCTGCTGCCGCTCGGGGCGCTTGCCGTGATCGCCATTGTCCAGATGTCGCAAACTCCAACGGCGGATTGGGGGGCCATGTGGCTTGGCCACACCTACCGGCAATGCTCGGCGCGGATCCTGCTGCTGTCGCTGCCGATCCTCGCCGCCTTTTTCTGGTGGCTTCGCCAACTCGCCCCGACCCGCCCGCGAGCCGGCGGCGCGGTTGCCGGGCTCGCAGCGGGAGGGTGGGGGGCGACGCTCTACGGCCTTCACTGCCCGGAGGTGACCGCGCTGTTCGTGGTCACCTGGTACTCCCTCGGCATGGCCCTCGGCGGCATAGCCGGCGCCTTGCTTGGGCACCGTTCCCTGCGCTGGTAAGGGCGGCGGCGGCTACTCGGCCGCTTCCGCCAGCGGATCGAAAGTCCGCCAGTCCGCTTCCACCGGATAAGCAAAGCTGACCGCACGTATGCCGGCGAAATCGATCTCGTCGCCCGCGAACGACAGCTCTCCGGTATCGTGGTGGCGCTTGACCGCTTCGAGCAGCAGCCGGCGGGCGCGATAGATGACCCGGTCGCAAGTGCCCAGATACTCCTGCGTGCGGTCGACGATTGGCCCCATCGATTCCTGCACCGCGAAATCCTCATAGGCATTGCTGCGGTCTAGGATCCCCGACCAGTGCCCGTCCTTCATCGCCTGCCGATCCTGCAGCCACAAGTTCGACGCATCGCCCATGTCGGCGTTGAAATGGTCGGGGTTCTCCGACCACGTGCCGAACGCACCCATCAGGCTGCGGGTCATCGGCGCGTCGGTGTCGTAAGCGATGTACCATTGCGCGGTGGTGACATCGTCGATCGGGATGGAGCAGCACACGATCCGCGGTCCCCTGGGCGCGCTCGGGATGAAGCTGAAGAACGGCAGCGAGACCTCGCGCACACGGGCGTAGGAACGGCCCGCCGGCTCCTCGCGGATGGCGCCCTCGCGAAAGCCGTACGGGCGCGCGTCGAATTCGAACACCGGCGCCCCGTCCGCCAGCATGAAGTCGCTCTCGTCCTTGAAGTAGTCGCGCCCGACCGTGCTGTTGAGATTGGCCGAATGAAGGAACGTGACGTGCGCCGAATCGAGCAGCGCCTCCAGCCCTTGCAGCCAGTTGGTGCGGATGATGCCGCGATAGGGCTGGACATGGCTGTCGGGCAGGCTGGTGAATTCATAGTCCGGGAAGCGGGGAGGGGTGGCCGCCGCTCCCATGTAGACCCACACCAGCCCGCCCGCCTCATGGACCGGGTGGCTGCGCACCGGCACGCTGTCGGCGAACCGCTCACGCTGGGCGCGCGGCTCGGTCGGTGCATCGACGCACTTGCCCTCGACGCTGAACTTCCACCCGTGGAACACGCACCGCAGGCCATTGTCCTCATTGCGGGCGAGCGCCAGGCTGGCACAGCGGTGGGGGCACGCCTCTTGCATGAATCCCACCCGCCCGTCGGTGACGCGGAAAGCGACGAAGTTCTCGCCGAACAGCCGCACCCGCTCGGGCGAGCCGTCCGCCGCCAGCTTGGCCGAGCGGCATGCCGGGACCCAGTATTCGCGCAGCATTGCACCCATGGGCGCACTGCCTTCGACGCGGGTCAGCAGTTCGTTGTCCGCCTTGTTGAGCATCGCTCGCTCCTCTCGTTCGCGGTCGGCGCCGCGTTCGGGACAAGCCTAGCAGGATTCGCGCGGGGGTAAAATCAGCCCGGATCGCGCTGTGCGGCCGCTTGCTCTTCGGGTGTGCGGGCCGCGACCGCGGGCGCCTCTGCGGGAGGTGAAGCGATCGGCTGGCTGGACGCCTGGATCTGCTTGACCGGCTTGAGCTCAGCCTCCTTCTCGGCCTCGCTCATGCCTTTCTTGAAGCTTGAAATGCCCTTGCCGAAATCGCCCATCACGTCGGCGATCCGGCCGCGCCCGAACAGCAGCAGCACGATCCCCGCGACGATGATCCAATGGAAGATCGAAAATTGACCCATGAGTAAATGCCTTTCGAACCCTAGTTTAGGCGCATCGGCGCGCGCGTCAAAGGCTGTCCGGCCCAAAAGCGTGCGGCAGCAGCGCGGACAGCCGCATCGGGCGCACGTCGTCGGGCCCCATGCAGTGGATTAGCGGATCGGTCCCGCCGAGCGAGGCGAGTTCGTGTAGCAGCTGGCGGCAGCGGCCGCACGGTGTCACCACATCGGGCCCGCTGGCGGCCACCGCCAGTTCGACCAGCCCGCCGCGGCGGCCCTCGCTCAAGGCTTTGGCGACTGCGACAGTCTCGGCACACAAGGACAGGCCATAGCTGGCGTTCTCGACATTGGCACCAGTCACGATCGTGCCATCGGCGAAGCGCAATGCGGCGCCGACCCGGAAATTGGAGTACGGCGCGTAGGCATGCTCGAGCGCAGCGCGCGCCGCGGCCATCAGGTCATCGCTCACGGCTGCACCACCACCCACCTGAGCGGCGCCTGGCTTGCCTCGGTCCGAAGCGCGGAGTTCGCAGTCCACAACGCCCACGGCCGCCCGGCGTAGTCCGGCTGGAGCCAATCGCGCTTGAGCCACAGCGCGCGATCGATCCGGGCGGCGACATGATAGTGCTGTTCGAATTCGGCCGACACCATCAGCACCGCCGGCTGACCGGCGTGGCCTTCGAGCTGGTTGAGAAACGTCGTCAACTCGCCCTCCATCGCCGCCTCGCTCAAGCGGTCCTGGCATGTCTCGGCGGTCCGCGAAAGAGCGACGGCGGGCGGCAGCAAGTCGCGCTGGCGCGGGATCAGGGTCATGAAATTGGCCGCCTGTCGCTCAGCCGGCTGGCACGGATCGTAGGCATGGACCGCCCCGATCCTGAACCCCGCTTCGCGCGCGGCCTGCCAGTTGCGGGCGAACGCGCTGTCGCGCCGGTCCGCTCCTGCGCTCGCCTGGAGATAGGCAAAATTGGCTCCGACCGCCCGCAAGGCCGCGAAATCGACCGGCCCATCGCGCGCGCCCAGCAGCACGCCCTGAACGGGGAACTCGCGGCGTGCAGGAGTCCAGTGCTGCCCATGCCACCACAGCCAGCCGCCTGCCACGACGGCCACCAGCAATACCGACGCTGCGGCGCGCGCGCGCCATGAAAAGGCTCTTTTCCGACCCATGAACTCCGGTCCTTCAGGCCTTGATATGGAGGACGCAGATCAGCGTAAAGAGCCGCCGCGCGGTGGCGAAGTCGGTCGCCACCTTGCCCTCGAGCGCTTCGAGCAGCTGGCGCGTCGCGCGGTCATGAATCGCCCGTCGGGCCATGTCGAGAGTCTCGATTTCCTGCGCCGACGGGTTGCGCAGTGCTTTGTAATACGAATCGCAGATCGCGAAATATTCACGCACCACGCGCCGGAACCGGGCGAGACCAAGGCCGATCGTCTCGGCTTCTGCACCGTCCTTGTCGCCCACCTGAATGGCCAAGCGCCCGTCCACCACCGACAGGCCGAGCGACCAGGGCCCCAGATGGCCCTTGTTCCCCGCGCGGAGCGGACGAAAGGTGTTGTCCGCCACCAGATCGCGCAACGCGACTTCGCGCTCTTGCTCGACAGCCGCGCTGCGCGACAGGATGGTCGATTCGTCGAGCGCGATATGGATTATTCGGTCGGCTTGCACCGCGGTCATTTCGCAGATGCGAGATCAAAGGGGAAGGTTCATCCCCGCTTTCCACAGCCACGCTTGCCCGCGTCCATCTTGCGGCGCGCGCGGGGCGCGCGCATCAGCGCGCATGGCCACCGCAATCCTCGAACGCCCCGCCGGCGACTCACCCGCCGCGCGCGCCTTGCCCGCGAATCTGGAAGCCGAGGCGGCGTTCCTCGGGGCGATTCTCATCGACAACCGGGTTCTGGAGGAACTCGCGGTCCCGCTACGGCCGGACCATTTCTTCGAGCCGCTCCACGGCCGCATCTTCGAGCGCGTGCAAGTCCAGCTCGACAAGCAGATGATCGTCAGCCCGGTTACCTTGAAGCCGTACTTCGAGAGCGACCCGGCAATGGCCGAGCTGGGCGGGACAGGCTACCTGGCCCGGCTGACCGCCGATCCGCAAGGCTTGCTGGCCCCGCGCGAGCTGGCCCAGCAGATCTACGATCTGGCTTTGCTGCGCGAGCTGGTGAAAGTCGGCCGGGAGCTGGTCGAAGGCGCGCTCGACACCTCGGAAAACGTCGATCCGATGGGTCAGATCACCGCGGCGGAAGCGGCGCTGTACACCGTCGCCGAAGGGGCGATGGACGGCAGCGAGGCGGAAAGTTTCCGCGGTGCGACCAACCGCGCGCTGGAGATGATCGAGACCGCGATAAACTCGGGCGGCCACGTGTCGGGCAAGACCACCGGATTCGCTTCGATCAACGATAAATGTGGCGGGCTGCACAATTCCGACCTCATCATCGTCGCCGGCCGCCCGGGCATGGGCAAGAGTTCGCTTGCCACAAATATCGCTTTCAACTGCGCTGACCGGCTGCTGCGCGACCGGCGCGACGGTATCGACAAGAGCGTCGGCGCGGGCGTGGCAATGTTCAGCCTCGAGATGTCGAGCGACCAGCTCGCCACGCGTATCCTGGCCGAACAGGCCGGCATCCCGAGCGAACTGCTGCGCATGGGCAAGATCAGCCGCGACGATTTTCAGCAACTCAGCTACGCTAGCCAGCGGTTGTCGGAACTGCCGCTGTTCATCGACGATACGCCCGCGTTGACCATCGGCGCGCTGCGCAGCCGCGCCCGCCGGCTGAAGCGGCGCCACGACATCGGCTTGATCGTGATCGACTACCTGCAGCTGCTGCAGGGCAGCGGGCGCGCGAATGACAACCGGGTCAACGAGATTTCCGAGATCAGCCGCGGGCTCAAGACGCTCGCCAAAGAGCTCCAGGTGCCGGTGATCGCGCTGTCGCAGCTGAGCCGCGCGGTCGAGCAGCGCGAGGACAAGCGCCCGATGCTGTCCGATTTGCGCGAATCGGGCTCGATCGAGCAGGACGCCGACATGGTGTGGTTCATCTATCGCGAGGACTACTACCACTCGGGCAAAGAGCCGAACGATCCGGGAAGCGAAGCGCACACCCGGTGGGCGGGTGAAATGGAGCGCGTTCACGGCCTTGCCGACTTGATCATCGCCAAGCAGCGCCACGGCGCGACCGGCAAGGTGCGCCTGCGCTTCGAACCCAAGATAACCCGCTTCAGCGACCTGGCCGAAGGCGAATACCAGCCCAGCAATTACGAGTGAGGCGGACTTACAAACCCAGGTTGAGCCCACGGCTGACCGTGTAGTCCATGACCGCGACCAGGAACCAGCTCGCTCGCCAGCGCAGCCGGTTCCACAGCGTGGCGCGCTGGCGATGGAGCGCGGGCGTGATTTCTTCCGACGGCGGAAGGCGGCGGTCGAAATAGGCCCGGATGCGATCAGCGAGCGCGCGGTCGGTTATCTGCAGCACGATCTCGAGGTTTATATAGAGGCTGCGCATGTCCATGTTGGCACTGCCGGCATAGACTGTGTCGTCAAGCACGGTGAGCTTGGTATGCAGTTTGCAGGGGCTGAATTCCCAGATGCGCGCGCCTGCTGCCAGCAAGCCGGCGTAGAGCGCACGGCTGGCGCCGATAGTTGCCCCGTTGTCCGATTTGGCGGCCATCACGATGCGGGTCCGACCCTTAGCGGCGATCGCCTCGATGGGTTTAAGCAGGCGGCGCGGGGGCGAAAAGTAGCCCATCGCGAGGTCCAGGGACGTGCCCTCGTCGAGGTCGCGGGAGATATGTTCGGCCCAAGTTGAAAATCCCCGCGTGGGCCCGCCGATCAGCAACTTGACCGGCCCGTCGCCACACTCCCACTCGCGCACCAGCCGGCGGATTTCCGCGAATTTCGCGTGCTTGGACCGAGTCCACCCCTCGAGCAGGTCGAACCAGTGTCCGATCCGGGCCACCACCGGGCCTTGCACCGTGAACCCAAGATCTTCCCAGCCGTTCTCGTCGGGCGGGGCGAAGTAGCTGTCCTCGATGTTGAAACCGCCGAGCATCGCGACGCGCCCGTCGACCACCACGAGCTTCTGGTGATTGCGGATCAGGTAGCGCTGGCTGACCGCCGGGCTGAAAGAGCAGAAACCACCGCCCGCCTCGACCAGTTCGGCAAAGAACGCCTTGTCGGCTTGGGCCCCGAAGCCGTCGACGATCAGCGAAACCTGAACCCCGCGGCGCGCTGCCGCAGTCAGGCAGCGGCGGACGTCGATCCCAGAGGCGTCGGGCGTGAAAATGTAGAAGCACATTTTCAGCGAGACTTGCGCTCCTTCGATCAACGCCAGCAGAGCTGCGAGCCGGTCGGCGCCGCCGGGCTGGAAGGCCAGCGTGTGGCCCTGAGCTTCGACCACGAATGGGGGCTCCGGCAAAAAGGTCTGGTCAGCGCCGTCCACGCCGCATGATAGCAGCGTGTGTGCGGCGCGAAACCTTGACTTGCGAGCCTCTGCCACCTAGATCGCGCCCATTCCTGACAACTCGTATTTCCGGAGTGCCCGATGGCGCGCGTTACCGTCGAAGATTGCGTCGACAAGATTCCCAACCGGTTCGACCTGGTGCTGCTCGCGGCCCAGCGCGCGCGCGAGATTTCGGGCGGCGCCGAGCTGACCATGGATCGGGACCGCGACAAAAACCCGGTCGTGGCATTGCGCGAGATCGCCGAAACCACCGTGCGCCCCAAGCAACTGCTTGAAAGCCTGGTCCAGTCGCTGCAGCGCGTTCTGCCCGATGAAGAGGACGAGGCGGACGACATTGGCTCATTGAGCCAGTCGGCCGAGGCGATGCGTCTTTCTGCGGCGGCGCCGGTCCGTTCCAATTCGGTCGGGGGCGACTACGACGCCTGACTGCTGAACCACGAACACCGCCCAAAATTCACAGAGGGCCGCGTTCCGCCAAGGAGCGCGGCCTTTTTGTTTGGTTTGGCGGCCGCTAGCATGGCGGCTTAGGAGGGCTAGATGCGCGAGGTTTCGCAGTCAGTGCACAGCGACCAGCGAACGATGGCTCTGGTCGCGTGAGTTACCAGAGCCCAGCGGCGGCGCCGATAGTGGGTAACGGGGCGCAATCGCGATTTGGTGCGCGCCTTGCGATTGTCGCCACGGCCGCCTTGGTGCTGCGGATCGGCGTCAGACTGGCCCATGGGACTGGGACCTACTGGGCGGACGGTTATACGCAATACAAGGCACTGGCAGATAGCTTGGCGGCCGGGCACGGCTATGCCTTTCCAGGGCAGCCCCCGACCGCTTTCCGAGTGCCACTGTACCCGTTGTTTATCGCTGCGACGACTGGCGGGAACGCCAATCCCTGGCTGCTGATCACCGCGCAGGCCGTGGTCTCCAGTGTCCTGGTTATACTCACCGGGTTGCTGGCACGGCGGCTTTACGGACCCGCCGCGGGGCTTCTCGCCGCGACATGGTGCGCGATCTATCCCTATTACGCATGGCACGACCTGTCGCTGCAGGAGAGCGGTCTGTTCGCGGCGCTGACGGCGCTTGCCACGCTGTTGCTGTTCGCCGCGCGGGACCATCGGCGCCCGATGCTCGCGGTGACAGCCGGCGCGGCGCTGGGAGCCGCAATCCTAACTCGCGCGGTCTTGGCACCGTTCGCCATGCTGGCGGTGGCATGGCTGATGGTCCCGGACGGTCACAACTGGCGGCGGCGGCTGACCAGCGCCGGGCTGGTTCTTGGCGCGATGTCGCTGACGCTAGCTCCGTGGCTGACAAGGGCGCATGCGCTGACCGGCGGATCCAACCTGGGCACCGAGTTTGGCCAGTCGGTTTACGCTGGCGCCAGCCCGCTGCTGTTCGGCGCCTTTCCCGAGGAGTCGGTCGATGTCAGCCGGCGCATAATCTTTACGGCAATGTCCCCGGCAGATATGCATTCACTCTCCCAAGCTGCAGGGATCGGCCCGGCGGCGGAAAGCGACTGGTACGCGCGCTGTGCGCTCGACATGGCCCTGGCGGATCGGACCGGCTACGCGGCCCGAGCGGTGCGCAAACTGGCCATTGCATTCGGTCCAAGGCCCGCGCCGCACCACGGCATGGTGGCCGACACGGCGTACGCGCTGTGTTGGTTGCCTTTGCTGACGCTCGGCATGCTCGGACTATGGCGCGACCGAGCGAACTGGCGTCGCACCTCGCTGCTTGTCGCGCACCTCGCGGCCTTCTCGGCGGTGACCGCGCTGGTCTGGGCTCAGACAGCCCATCGCGCCTATCTGGACCTCTACCTGATGGTTCTGGCGTCGCCCGTTCTGCTCGGCTGGCTACCCCCTCGAGCGAGGCTAGCTCTGGCGCGCTAGGCGCCTTGCGGCGCCTCGCCACCGAAGCGCTTGCCAGCCTTAGGGATCGCCGAGCCGCGCACGGGCCGCGTCATTGTGGGGCCGGCCGGTTGATCGGGACGGTCGATCTTGCCGTTCTCAAGCAACTGCTTGATCTCCTCGCCGGTCAGCGTTTCGTACTCGAGCAACGCCTGAGCGAGCAGGTGCAAGTGCTCTTTCTCAGTCGTCAGCACGTCGGTCGCGCGCTTGTGCGCTCCGTCCACCAGCCCGCGAATCTCGGCGTCGATCAGCTTGTTGGTCTCGTCCGACATCATCAGCCGCTGGGTCCCGCCATAGCCGAGGTAGCCTTCCTGCTGCTCTTCGTACTGAAGCGGCCCGAGCTTGTCCGACATGCCCCACTTGGTGACCATATTGCGCGCCAGTCCGGTCGCGTACTGGATATCCGACGACGCCCCCGACGACACCTTGTCGTAGCCGAAGATCAGTTCTTCGGCGACGCGCCCGCCCATGCTGACCGACAAGTTCGCATGCATCTTGTCACGATGATACGAATAGTTGTCGCGTTCCGGCAGCCGCATGACCATGCCTAGCGCGCGGCCGCGCGGGATGATCGTGGCCTTGTGGATCGGGTCAGACGCGGCCTCGTGCATCGAGACCAGCGCGTGACCGGCTTCATGGTAAGCCGTCATCTTCTTCTCGTCATCGGTCATCACCATCGAGCGCCGCTCGGCGCCCATCATGACCTTGTCCTTGGCGTCTTCGAATTCCTGCATCGCCACCAGTCGTTTGTTGCGGCGCGCGGCGAGCAGGGCGGCTTCGTTGACCAGGTTGGCGAGATCGGCACCCGAGAATCCGGGCGTGCCGCGGGCAATGGTGCGCGGGTTGACGTCGGGCGCCAGCGGCACCTTCTTCATGTGCACGCCGAGGATCTTCTCGCGCCCGTCGATGTCGGGGATCGGCACCACGACCTGGCGGTCGAACCGGCCCGGCCGCAGCAGCGCCGGGTCAAGCACGTCGGGGCGGTTGGTCGCCGCGATGATGATGATGCCTTCGTTGGCCTCGAACCCGTCCATCTCGACCAGCAGCTGGTTGAGCGTCTGCTCGCGCTCGTCGTTGGAGTTGCCCAGGCCGTGGCCGCGATGGCGCCCGACCGCGTCGATTTCGTCGATGAATACGATGCACGGGGCGTTCTTCTTGGCCTGTTCAAACATGTCGCGCACCCGGCTGGCGCCGACGCCGACGAACATCTCGACGAAGTCCGAGCCCGAAATGGTGAAGAACGGGACCCGCGCTTCACCCGCGATCGCGCGGGCGAGCAGGGTCTTGCCGGTACCAGGGGAACCGACCAGCAGCGCACCCTTGGGGATCTGTCCGCCGAGCTTGGCGAACCGATTGGGATCCCTGAGAAACTCGACGATCTCCTCGAGCTCCTCGCGCGCCTCGTCGATCCCGGCAACGTCGGAAAATGTTACGCGGCCCTGCTTTTCGGTCAGCAGCTTGGCCTTGGACTTGCCGAAACCCATCGCGCCCGAGCCGCCGCCCTTCTGCACCTGGCGCAGCGCGAACGCGGCGACGCCGATGATGAGCAGGAACGGCAGCGCCTGGATCAGGATATAAGCGAGCACGCCCATCTGTTCCTGTGCCGCGCCCGAGTAGCGCACATCATTCGCCTCAAGCAACTTGGTCAGTTCGGTATCGGGCACCGGCACGGTCGAGAAGCTCTGCCCGTTCTTGAGCTTGCCGGTAATCCGATCGGGTGCAATCTGGACTTCGGCGACCGTCCCTTCGGACACCCGCTCGCGGAAATCGGAGTACTGCAGCGATGCGCCGGTGGCGGTGCGCGCGCCGCCGAACATCGATACCACCAGCAACAGCGCGAGGAATATCCCGCCCCAGATCATCAGGCTCTTGATCCACGGATTGCCGCCGCCGTTGTCGGGCTCGCGATTGGTGCTCATCGACTGTCCTCAAGCTGGAA
Source organism: Croceibacterium sp. (assembly GCA_039927815.1). Taxonomy (GTDB): domain Bacteria; phylum Pseudomonadota; class Alphaproteobacteria; order Sphingomonadales; family Sphingomonadaceae; genus Croceibacterium_A. The sequence continues at coordinate 12,320 of JBDSUJ010000019.1, forward strand.
CCGCCAATGTAAGCGCGGACCCCTGAATGGCAAGCTAACGACCCTCGTCCGGCAACGATGTGACACATGTGACAGGGTCCAGAGTTTGAAACCGTCCCCCTGTCGCGACACCGGCGTGGGCCGCGGCGTCAGCGGCCGCATGCTGCCGCAACCTGCTGCGTGTAGGAAAACGTTATCGGCGCGTCCGCGCCTGCACCAGCCGCTCGGACAGATCGGCGCCCTGTTGTCCGGTGATCTGATACAACGCCTCGAAATTGCCCCCGCCGGCGAGGTTGCCGACTTTGGTTCCTAGCTTGTCGGCGAGCAGCGGCGCGAGGCCGCGCAGGCCGGTGTCGCGGGCCCCGGCGACGATGGCGACCAGCGCGCCGCCCGGCGCCTTGAACCGCGCCACTAGGCCATAGTCGCGATACGACACCGGCGAGGCAAGGCTGCGGGCTTCCTCGCTGACGTAGGACTTGCCGGCACCGGTATCGACCACTTCGTCGTAACTCTCCCCCACCTGGAACTGCGAGCCGCTGAAGGCGAGATCCTCGAGCATGCCCATGCCGCTGATCAACCCGACATAGACGATGTCCGAGGTGCGCAGCGTGTCGGCGTGCAATTGCGACGCCGGCACAACCTCGATCGGGCGGTGGGCATGGGCCAGCACCGGCATCAGTTCGCGCAACGCATAGGCGGTCGACATCGGCAAGTAGTAAAGCCCGACATCCTCTGCAGCACCGTAGCGGTCGGGCTCGGTTTCTTCGAGCCGAACCAAATCGGTCGGGGAATTGACGCGGAAGTCGCGGATCAGGCGGCCGCGCTCGGGGCGCAGCTCGTCGATCTCGCCGAACATGTAGTAATCCCCGACGACGATGGTCAGCGGTCGGCCCGACCGCAGGAACGGCTGCCACAACGCATTCGCGACTGGCTCGGCAGGCACCAGGTCGCGCCCGATGAAGAACGCCGCCAACGCCAGCAGCGCGGCCAACGCCAGCCACATCAACGGGCGCCGGTCGGGCCGCTCCGGAATCTGGCGCTCATCACCGCCCTCCCCGCCGGCCAGCCGCAAGGCATAAGCTCCGGCGGGCACGGTCAGGCGCCCCTCGGCCGCCTCGTGTGCGACATAGAATTCGTCGAGCCGCTTGCGCAGGCGGTGGATGTAGACCCGCACCGTGGCGTCGTCGCTGCCGCCGTCGGCTTGGCCGAACACCGTCTCGGCAATTTCGGACTGGCTGGCGGAGTGTGCGCCGACGCCGCGCCCGGCGAGAAAATCGAACAGTTCGCGCAAGCGTCCGGTTTCGCCGAACAGCCCCGCTGCGTGCAGCCGCGCTACTTCCGCATCAAACGCACGCGCTCCCTTGACCGGCGTACCAGAACCCACTGCTGATTGCTCCCCCCGACCCTTCGCACACCTGTGTAACGGGCTGTTACGGGGCGATTACCGTAATTAACTTGGATTGGCGAGCGCGCCCTGACCATTTGCCGGCCCGAGCGGGATACGGATCGTCCCGGCTTCATGAACTCGTCAGCCGACATCGATGGCGCCAGGCGGGCCCGCTTCCCTCTAGAATGTGAAGGACCCCGATGTCGAGGCTTCCCCAACCCGCTATGTCGTGCTGGCTGGGCGTCGGCGCGGCCGGCGCCATGCTCGCCGTCGCGCTCCCAGCGAACGCGGCCGAAGCAAACGGTGAAGCAGCGGCAGCGTCGAACATCAGCGTGGACGAGGCCAAGGACGGCACGACCGCCACCATTGTCGTCTACGGACGGGGCGAAAAGCGCATCGGCGAGGCAGGCGCGGCGAGCGAAGGCGGCGTGGCTGGCGCCGACATTGCGGTCCGCCCCTTCCTGCGTCCCGGGGAATTGCTCGAATCGACCCCCGGGCTGATCGCCACCCAGCACTCGGGCGGCGGCAAGGCCAACCAGTTCTTCCTGCGCGGCTTCAATCTCGACCACGGCACCGACTACGCGCTGTATATCGACGACTTCCCGGTCAACTTCCGCACCCATGGCCACGGCCAAGGCTATCTCGACGTTCAGGGCATGATCCCCGAAATCGTCAAACGGGTCGATTACCGCAAGGGCCCATACCGGGCGGACAGCGGCGATTTCGCCTTCGTCGGTGCCAGCTTCATCACGACCAACGACAAGATGGACCCGTTCGTCCTCGCCGAGACGGGCAGCTATGGCTACCAACGCTATCTCGCGGGCGGCTCGGTTGCCTTGGCGGGCGGCGACCTGCTGATGGTCGGCCAGGCGAAGTTCAACGACGGGCCTTGGCAATTGCCGGAAGACTTCGACGCCTATTCGACATTCCTCAAGTTTTCGCGCCCGGTCGGAGATGGGAAAGTCCAGATCAGCCTCAGCACTTACGATTCGAGCTGGGCGCCGACCGAACAACTGCCCGAGCGCGCGGTCGGCACCGCGCAGTGCGCGGACCGGTTCTGCAGCCTCGACACGACGCTGCGGGGGCGCACCGAACGCGAAGTGCTGACCGCGGGATTCAAGTCCGACACCTGGCGCGTAACCGGCTACGTCCAGCATTACGACTGGAGCCTGCTTAACAATTTCACCTTCTTCCTCGATGATCCGGTCAATGGCGACCAGCGGCGCCAGTACGAGCAGCGCTGGTCCTATGGCGGGCGCGCCGAGCATACCTTCCAGGTGCGCGACAACCTGACGCTGAAGACCGGGGCCGAGGCGCGAGTGGACAACATTTCCCCGGTCGGGCTCGATGCCACCAAGGCCGGCGCCTACCTGTATACCTACGCTTCGTTCAAGGCGCTCGAGAGGTCGCTCGGGCTGTACGGCGAAGTGCAGTGGAAGCCGATCGACCGGCTGATGATCATCGGGGGCCTGCGCGAGGATTTGTACCGGTTCCGCACGACACCGGTGGGCGGGGCGGCATGGGGCGGGACGGTCAACGCCGATATCCTGACGCCCAAGATCGGCGCGAATTTCGAGATCGCCAGGGGCATCGCCCTCTATGCCAATTACGGCCAGGGCTTCCATTCGAATGACGCGCGCGGGGTGACCAATCCGGTCAGTCCGGCGCCGGGCCTCGTGCGCGGCGAATTTCACGAAGCCGGCGGGCGGTTCGAGCGCAGCGGCTTCATCCTCACCGCGGTTTACTGGTTCAGCACCATCGACAGCGAATTGATCTTCGTCGGCGATTCGGGCGCGGTCGAGCCGAGCGATCCCGGCAAGCGCCGAGGCTACGAGCTAACCGGGTTCTGGAAGCCCAACGGCTGGCTCGCGCTCGACGCGGTGTGGACCGGGTCGCATTCGCGCTTCGTCGGCTTGCCCGAAGGACAAAACTACGTGCCGGGCGCGCTCGAAAGCTCGGGAGAGTTCGGCGCTGCGGCGGTCTTCCCTTCGTGGAACGCGTCGTTGCGAGTCCGCTATCTCGGGCCGCACGCCTTGATCGAGGATAATACACAGCGCGGTACCCCGACCACGCTGGTCAACCTGCGCACCGCATGGACCCCGCGGGCGCTGCTGGGCGGGTTCGAGATTTTCGCTGAATTGCTCAACGCGTTCGATTCCAAGAGGGACGACGTCGAATACTTCTACCCGACTCGCCTGCCCGGCGAGCCAGCGGACGGTATCGAAGGCCGCAACAGCCGCATAGTCGAGCCGCGACAAGTGCGCGTGGGGATCAAGAAAACTTTCTGATCAGGCACAGCGGAAGAACGCGGCCGCACTGCAGCATTGGGCCACATTACCCATTGTTAACACAGGAACCGCGCCCCACTTTTCCGGTTTAAAGCTAAGTGAGACCGGAAAACCGCGGGATTGGCGGGAACCGGCGGACTTGTGCAACGAGAGGGTGTCACGACCACGAACGGCGGTGCTGGCGAATCAGCTTGCCAATTCGACGTATCTATGTTGCACTGCACAATCGAAATTTGGCTTCAGCGGCGGTGGGAGGCGCGGAGAAGCGGAGACAGGGAAAGCTCATGGCGTTTAAAGACACTGCCACGCCCGATCGACCCCCAGCCAATGGCGCTGCGGTGCACTCACTGTTCACCAGCCTACGCCGGGCCCCGGCTCCGGTGCGGCGGATCGCGCTAATCGGAACTTTCGTGCCGCGAAAATGCGGGCTCGCCACCAACACCAACGACATTTTCGAGAAGCTGCGCCAGTTCCATCCCGGCATACAGGTGGACGTCTACGCGCTCGACGATCCCAACAGCCCGCTCGAATACGCCGGCATTGCCGGGACGATCGATTTCACTGACCCTGAGGCTTACGCGCGCGCGGCGCGGCGGATCAACGACAGCGGCGTCGATGCGGTATGGCTACAACACGAATACGGCATCTATGGCGGCCCTGACGGCGAAATGGTGTGCGACTTCGCCGATCGCCTGTGCGCGCCGATCATCCTCACCCCCCACACCGTTCTGGCCGAGCCGTCCGACCGGCAGCGGTGGATCCTCCAGCACCTCATCGAGCGGGCAAGCCGGATCATGGTGATGAGCCGGCACGCGTATCGCCTGCTCGGCGCGCTGTACGGCGCACCCGAACAGATTCTCGAGGTCATTCCCCACGGTGCCCCCGACCGGCCGTTCGGCCGCGGCGAACAGTTCAAGGCGCGGCAGGGCTTGGCCGGCAAGAACGTGCTGATGACATTCGGACTGCTGAGCCCCGGCAAAGGCCTGGAGCGGGTTATCGAAGCCCTGCCGGCGATCGTGGCCCGCCACCCGGACACCGTCTACCGGATCGTCGGCGCCACGCATCCCAATCTCGTCGCGCACGAAGGCGAGGCCTATCGTGAGCGGTTGCAAGCCGCCGCGGAAGCGCTCGGAGTCGCCGACCATATCCTTTGGGAAAATCGCTTTCTCGACACCGAAGAGCTGCTCGACCAGCTTGAGGCGTGCGATGTCTATGTGACGCCGTATTTCAATCTCCAGCAGTCGACGTCAGGCACGCTCAGCTTTGCGGTGGCGCTAGGCAAGGCCGTCGTGTCGACGCCTTACCTGCACGCGCAGGAACTGCTCTCCGCCGACGCCGGGGTCCTGATCGATCCCGACAGCGCGCCCGCCATCGCCGCGGCGGTCAACCGCCTGCTCGACGATCCTGCGGAGCTCAACGCCCTGCAGCGCCGCGCCTATGCCCGCGGCCGGCAGACGATCTGGCCGCGGTTCGCCGATGGCGCCGCCGGCCTGATCGAATCGGCGATCGCCCCGCCCGGCCGCCCGGCGCGGATCACCGCGACCCCCGGCCTGTCCGCGGTGTTCGCGATGAGCGACGCGACCGGCATGCTCCAGCACGCGATCGACATCGTGCCCGACCGCCGCCACGGTTATTGCGTCGATGACAACGCCCGGGCCCTGATGCTCATGAACATCGCCCAGGGCATCGGCGCCGACGAGCAGCTGCGCTGGTCGCAAATCTACGCCTCGTTCATCCAGTACGCGTGGAATGAAGAGGCCCGCGGTTTCCGCAATTTCATGCGCTACGAACGGACTTGGTGCGAAGATGTCGGCAGCGAGGATTCCAATGGGCGCGCGTTGTGGGCGCTGGGCCACACCATTGAGAACGCGCGCGAAGCGTCGCTGCGCGACTGGGCGATGAACTGGTATCTGACTGCCCTGCCGCACGCATCCGAGCTCGGCTCGCCGCGCGCCATCGCGTTCACCATGCTCGGGGCCGCGGCGGTTCTACGCAAAGACGCGGGGCACAAGGCCTCGCGCAAGCTGCTCGCGCAAGGGGCCGATTTTCTCCACCGCCTGCTCGTTGCCGAGCGTCGGCCGGACTGGGCCTGGTTCGAGGCAGTGCTGGGTTACGACAACCCGCGCCTGCCGCAGGCGCTGATCGAAGCTGGGAGCGCGCTCGACAATGATGCGTGGACCGCGGCCGGGCTCGAGACGCTCGAGTGGATTGCCGAGCAGCAAATCTCCGCCAGCGGGTATTTCCGGCCGATCGGGTCGGAGACGTTCGGCAAGCGACACGGGCATCTGCCGTTCGACCAGCAACCGCTCGAGGCCCAGGCCGCGATCGAAGCGGCCGCCGCAGCCTACGCGGCGACGCGCGATCCGAAGTGGAGGACGCATGCCGAGGCGGCCTATGGATGGTTCTTCGGGGCCAACGATCGCGGCGTGGTTCTCGCCGATGTTGCCACCGGGCGCTGCCGCGACGGGATCAACCCGCGCGGGCTGAACCGAAATTGCGGGGCAGAATCGATCCTGGCCTTTCAATTGGCGCATTATTCCGTGCTAGCGCTCGCCGGCGCGCCAAAGCGTGATTCGGTTGGAGGTGAGAGTGGGCCTAGAGGGCGCGTGGCCGAACAGTCCGTTGCATATCCTTGAGGAGAGGCTTCACGCCGATCCTTCACGCGTAGTCCTGCGTCCCTTCCATCTCGGCTGGCAGGCCAAAAACGCTACCAGCAACCGCGCTTTGCTGCTGGTCAAGGACGTGCTGGCGCTGAGCGAGAACCAGGTACGGACCGAATACGCCCGCGTCCGCCGAGATTTTGCCACGCGCCATTGGCAGACCGAGAAGATGTTCGAAGAGCGTTTTGCCGAAGTCGAGGATACCCTCGACATCGAATTCGATGAGGTTTCAGACACGCGCAAGCGTCTGATCGGGGCGTTTTTCTGCCACGAATACACGTACGCCGCCGCCGCGCTGATGAACCCTTCGATCGTGCCGCACCCCGACCAGTCGGGGATTAGCCCCGATGCGGTGCGGTTCGTGATGAGCTTGCGGGCCGTCGGCGAGGGCCACATCAGCTCGGTCGCGTTTCGCGAAGGGATCGCTTATTCCAACGGCACTTTCACGCTGTGGCCTCAGGGCGCCTTCGCCACCTCGGTCGAACTCGAAGACGCCTCGCTTGCCGACAGCGACGCCGGGGTCATCGTCAACCGCCATTCCGAAAGCAGCCTGTCCAATACCGTGATCTTTCCGATCACCGAGCAGCAACGCGGCGGACTGGAGGACTTGCGCCTGGTGCGGTTCGACCACGGCGGCGGCGAATTCGAATGGATCGGTACGTACACCGCCTATTCGGGCCGTTCGATCCGCTCCGAATTGTTGCGCACGGTCGATTTCCGCCGCTTCCTGCTCGAACCGATCGAAGGGCGCGCCGGCCGCAACAAGGGCATGGCGCTGTTCCCGCAGAAGATCGGCAACAAGTACATGATGGTCGGGCGCCAGGACGGCAAGAACCTGTTCCTGTTGCGGTCTGACCGGATCGACCGGTGGAATTCAGAAGGCGTGCTGCTGATGGAGCCCAAGTATCCGTGGGAATTCATCCAGATCGGCAATTGCGGCAGCCCCATCCGGACCGACGCGGGTTGGTTGCTGTTCACCCACGGGGTGGGCGCGATGCGCAAGTATTCGCTCGGCTGCGCCCTGCTCGACCTCACCGACCCGTCCAAGATCATCGGCCGGACCAAGGAACCCGTGCTGACCGCGGTAGATGCGGACCGATCCGGCTATGTTCCCAACGTGGTCTACACCTGCGGCGCGCTCAAGGTTGGGGAACGGCTGCTGCTGCCATACGGCATTTCGGACAGCGCAGTCGGCTTCGCCACGGTGAAGATCCCGGAATTGATGGACCTGATGGTGTGAGGCGGCGTTAGGCAGAGATGCTCCTGGAAACCCGAACCGTCGAGAAGCCGTGGGGCAAGGACGCCCTGCCCGCTCCGTTCGCCACGCCATTGGGCCAGCGTATCGGGGAGATCTGGTTCGAACCCCCGCCCGATCTGCCCCAGTTGCTGGTCAAGTACATCTTCACCAGCGAGAAGCTGTCGGTCCAGGTCCATCCAAGCGATGCCCAGACCGAGGCCGCGGGTCTCGGCAAGCAAGGCAAGGAAGAATGCTGGCTGGTGATCGATGCCGAGCCCGGCGCCACGCTCGGCATCGGCTTTCACGAGGCTGTCGATAGCGCCGCGATGCGCGCCGCCGCGCTCGACGGCAGCATCGAACAACTGCTGGTGTGGCACGCCATCAAGCCGGGGGATTTCTACTACATCCCCGCCAATACCGTGCACGCGATCGGGCCCGGCTGCTCGATCATCGAGATCCAGCAGAACTCCGACATCACGTATCGGCTGTACGATTACGGTCGACCTCGCGAACTCCACCTCGACGACAGCGTCCGCGTGGCTAAAGGCGAGCCCTACGACCTGCGGCGCCATGTCCACGTCGATGGTGCGGCTACTCTAGTTGAGGGGCCTTACTTCCGCCTTGACCTGGTCACGGCCACACCGAGTCCCGAAGTCGCCCGCCGTTATGCCGGCCCGCTGTTGGTGATCCCGCGCGAAGGGATGGCACTGGTTGAGGGCGAGCCGGTAAACCCCGGCGAATGCGCCCTGGCCGAAACGCTGGCGGCGGTGGCGTTCGCGCCTGGCGGAACTTGCCTGATTACCCAGCCGATTGCCGGGGCGCGATGAGACGCTAGCGGCCGCGC
>JBDSUJ010000020.1:0-4689 GCA_039927815.1 Croceibacterium sp.
CAAAGCGCGCAGCTCCGCGTAGAGGTCGAGGTTCTGCCGCACGGTGAGGTCTTCATAGAGGCCGAAGCGCTGCGGCATGTAGCCGAGCTCATCGAGCGCGTTCCCAGGAGGTCGCCCGAGGATTGCGATCTTGCCCGCGTCCGGCCTCATTAGCCCGGCGAGCAAGCGGATCATGGTCGTCTTGCCCGCGCCATCGGGTCCGACCAGGCCTGTGATCTGCCCTGCCGGGATCGCCAGCGCCACACCGTCGAGAGCTGTGAGCGCGCCGAAGCGCTTGACGATCGCGTCTGCCGTGGCGACCGGCTCGCCCATCGGCTCAGTGCTTGGCCGGACGGGCGGAGGGCACCGCCACGGTCACCGGTTGGCCCTGGCGCAGCGCGTCGTCGGGATCTGTGACTGTGATGTTCAAGCGATAAACGAGATCCGTCCGCAAATTCTCGGTTTCGACCGATTTAGGTGTGAATTCCGATCGCGGGCTGATGTAGCCAATCGTGCCGTGATAGGTTTTGGCGTTGCCGTCAGCGGTGACCAGTGCGCGCATGCCGGGCGCGATGCGCGAAAGGTCGGGCTCGGCAATATACGACCGCACACGGAGCGGGCGGTCGAGCGAAAGCGTCAGCACCGTCTCGCCCGCTTGCACGATGGCACCCGGCTCGCGGGCGCGGGTCACCACGCTGCCATCGGTCTTCGCGACGAGCCGGGTGTCCGACAAATCGGTGCCGATGGCTGCACCGTTCGCCTCGGCCGAGCGCAGCTGGGCCTCGGCGGCGGCGATATCCTCGCGCCGAGCCCCCGATAGCACGAGGGCAAACGACTGGCGCGCCTCGGCCAGTTGTGCCTCGGCCGTGTCGCGCTGCGCCAGCGTTTGCTCCCACACGTCGCGACTGATCGCGCCCGGCTCCACAAGCGCTCGGCGCCGGGAAACGTCTTGCGCCGCGGCGCGGGCGGCCGCTTGCGCGCCCGCGAGCCGGGCGCGAGCCTGGCCGATCTCCTGCGGACGATTGCCGTTCCTAAGCTTGTCGAGATTGGCCCGAGCCTGCTCAATCGCGGCAGTGGCCTGGTTGGCGCGCGAGGTTACGGTCGCCGTATCGAGGCTCGCCAGCAGAGCGCCTTGGCGCACTTTGGCGCCTTCCTCCACCTGGATCTCATCGATCCGGCCAGGCACCCGGAATGCCATGTCGACCTCGCGAATATCGACGTTGCCGTAGAGCTTGAGCGGACCCTGATCGCTTTTAGCAAGAAGGCCGAAGCCCCGGGTAGCGAAGGCCGCAATGGCCAGGGCGACCACAGCGGCAACCATGAGGAGCCGCTTCTTGTTCATGATCCCTCCCTGAGGATGCATCGCGCGTTACGCGCCAGGCGCCCTCGCAGCTTGGCGCCGTCTTGCTCGTCCAGGCCGTCGCGTTCCATAATGTGGCAAACCGAAGCGCGGCCGACCCGTAGGACGAGTGCCTGGCCGAAGAGGAGCACCGTGATGGCCCGGCATTCCTCTTCGACTAGGTCGGGGCGGCACCGCCCAACCAGTGTGAGGAAGGCGTGAGCCAGCCCCTTCATGCCGCCGTCCCATAGCCGCGCGAAACCCTCGGTCGGCTCTTGCTGTTCGCGGGCCATGAACCGAGCCCATGGGGCCGATTCCGGACGCAGCATCGTCTGCGCGAAAGCGTCGAGCATCGCCAGCAGCACGGCCTCAGTATCTTCGCGAGTTGCATCGGCAGCGAGTTGCTCGGCACGTTCCCGCAGTGGACCGAGGCGCTCGCGCATATGCACGGCGATATGATCGGCGGCGGCCAGATAGAGGCCTTTTTTGCCTCCGAAGTGGTAGGTTATCGATGACATTGCGGTGCCCGAAGCGCGCGCAATCTCTCGGGTACTGGCGCCTTCGAAGCCCCTCTTGCCGAACTGATCGACAGCAGTTGCGAGAAGGCGATTTTCGATCACAGCGTCTTTTGTTCGTTCGAACGAACGGAGTCAATTAAGAATCCTGCGGTGTGAATCCTCGCCACGCGCTCATCGCACGCATGCGCTGGTTTGGTTTATAGCGAAGCAGACCGTCCGATAATCGGCCCCACCACCATCGAGCTTGATGGCCAATATTGGGCGCTGAGCAGACATGCCTCTGTCAGATTCAGAAGGCCTGGCTTTGGGAAAGGCCAGACAGCATTAGCATCATGACGAGCAGGGGCATTTTCACTTATACCTAACCACTCAACCTTCCCATTGACCCGCTCCAGCGTCGCGTGCGAATGGCGGTGCGTTCGAAGGCACGGCTGTAAAAGGCATTGTAAAAACCAGTCTCTGTAGCGAGCTAAGTCTTTGAAATGCGGGTGTAGCTCAATGGTAGAGCAGCAGCTTCCCAAGCTGAATACGAGGGTTCGATTCCCTTCACCCGCTCCAGCCTCAGAGAATCGACGAACCCTGTTCTGGTTGGGCCCTCCGCGCAGAAGCGCTGCGGGCCAGGTTCGATTCCGTTCACCCGCTCCACTCCCTCGCTCCATTCTGCTAGATCGGCCGCATGCCTGCCTTCTTCCTCGCGCTGATCGCCGCTGCGGTGGCGACGCTGGCGAGCCGCGAGGCGGCGCGCGTGGCGCGGTTGTCGGCCGCGCTGGGCGGCGCCGCGGGGCTGCTGGCGGCGGTCTGGCTGGCCTCAGCGGCAAGCTCGGCGGTAGGCGGCTGGGTCGGCGCGCTGCTTGCCGCGCAGCTGGCCGCGCCGGCCAAGCTGATGCTGGTGGCGCTGGCGTTGCTGCTGGGCGGCATCGAGCTGATCGTGCTGCGCCCGCGACCACCTCCGCGTGAGCCGACCCGATCGTTCGCCGCGATCCTGATCGTGCTGCTGGCGGCGCAAGTGACCGACGCCGCGCGCCTGCTGGTGCTCGGCGTGGCGGCCGCGACCGGCGGCCCGTGGCTGGCAGCAGCGGGCGGCGCGCTCGGCAGCGGGGCGGTGTTGACGGCCGCGTGGGCGCTGGGCGACCAATGGGAAACGCGCCTGCCGCTCAGCGTGCTGCGGTGGTCGCTGGCCGGCCTGCTGCTGGCCAGCGCCGCGATGTGCGGGCTTAGCGCGCTCGGATTACTCGGCTAGGGCCCGACAATGGCGCGGATCGAAATCATCGACGGGGCGGACGACCGCGCGATCGCCGCGTGGATTCATGCCCGCCTGATCCAGGCGCTGGCCGGCGGGGCCGCGCCCGTGGCGATCACCGTCCCGGGCGGCGCGACACCGTTTCCCGTGCTCGCGCAGCTCGCCTCGATGCCGTTCGACTGGCGCCGCCTGACCGTATGGCCGGGCGACGACCGGGTGGTCCCCGAAGACCATCCCGCCAGCAACACCGGCCGGATCCGCGCGCTGCTCGAGCCGCTTGGGGCCGAAGTGGTGACGCTGTCGGAGATGGAGCAAGTGCCCCGGTTCGCGCTCGCGTGGCTCGGCATGGGCGCCGACGGGCATGTCGCGTCGCTGTTTCCCAACACCGATCCGCGGTCCGACGACAGCCAGCGGGTCCGCCGGCTGACACCCGATCCGCTCCCGCCCGAGGCGCCGTTCGACCGCATCACGCTGACCTTGCCGGCGCTGCTCAACTCGGACGAAATCCTGTTCGTGATCCGCGGCGCGGACAAGCGCGCGGTGTTCGAGGCGGCAGCGGAGGGCCGCACCGACACGCCGGTCGCGCGCCTGCTGGCGGCGGCGCGGCAGCCGGTCACATGCTTCACCTGATCCCCGCCCCGCTCCACCGGCGGCTGTACCGGCTGGCCGACTGGGGCCGGCGACAGTGGTGGCGCGTCCGCATGCCGCGCCGCAGCAGCGTCAACATCATGGCCATCGACGATGCCGGGCGCGTGTTGCTGGTGCGCCACTCCTATGGCCGCCCGCTGTGGCTCCTCCCCGGCGGCGGGATCGGCCGCGGCGAGGATCCGGCGCACGCCGCGATCCGCGAGTTCCGAGAGGAGCTGGGCTGCGCGATCACCGACTTGCAGCCCCTCGAGACCAGCGAGGAAGCGGTCTCGGGCTCGATCGACCGGCAGCACGTGTTCGTCGCCCGGCTGGCGGGAACGCCGGTGCCGGACATGCGCGAGGTGGTCGCGGCCGAGGTGTTCGATCCGGCCGCCCTCCCCGCCGATACCGGGCGGCTGAGCGTGCGGCGGATCGCCCGCTGGCAGGCGTCACAACAGCGATAGCTGCGCGGTATCGTCGGGCCGCGCGTCGCCGTCCTCACCCTCGAGCGAACTCAGCGTCAGCCCCATCAGCCGCACCGACAGCGCGAGCGGCAACTGTTCGTCGAGCAGAGCGCGCGCGATGTTGGCAAAGGTCGTCTTGTCGGCGATCGGCTGGGCCACCGAACGGGCGCGGGTCGCGAGCTGGAAATCGGAATACTTGAGCTTGAGCGTGACCGTGCGTCCGCGCGTGTCCTTCGCGGCGATCCGCTCCCACACGATGTCGATGATGTTTTCGAGCGCCTCGCGCAGCGCCAGCCCGCTCGACAGATCGTCGTTGAACGTGCGTTCGCCGCCGAGCGACTTGCGGATGCGATTGGCGCGCACCGGCCTGAGGTCGATGGCCCGCGCGGCGCGGTACAGGTAATCGGCAAAGCTGCCGAAATTGGCGCGCAGCCATGCGAGGTCGCGCCCGGCCAGGTCGGCCCCGGTTTCGATCCCCAGGTTCGCCATCTTCTCCGCCCCGCGCGGGCCGATGCCGTGGAA
>JBDSUJ010000021.1:0-27330 GCA_039927815.1 Croceibacterium sp.
GATCAGGGCCGAGCCCAGCTGGGCATCCTGGGCATGCGCGCGCGCCGGAGCGCCGGCCAGGTCGGTTCGCGCTTGCAACGCGAAGCCGGCCAGGCCGAGTACCAGCGCGGTGCCCAGCGTGGCCCACAAGCTTCGCGGCAGCCGGAACGCAAACGCCGCGAACGCAAAGGCCGCCCCGGCCAGGCCAATGACCAGCAGCCAGGTCATCCGCGCCGTTTCAGCCGGCGCAGCACGATCGTGACCGCCAGCGCCAGCAGCGCGAGCGGCCCCGCGAACAGCGGCCAGGTAGTTTTGCTGACCGCGGGCTTGTAGCTGATGTAATCGCCGTAGCGCTCGACCAGCCAGCGGCGGATGTGGTCCGGGCTTTCCCCCGCCGCGATGCGAGTTCGAACCTCGCTACGCAGATCGCCGGCGATAGAGGCATCGCTATCGGCGATCGACTGGCTCTGGCAGGTCAGGCAGCGCAACGTTTCCATCAGCGCCTGCGCCCTGGCTTCAAGCCGCGGGTCGTCGAGCTGACGATAGGCGTATGGCGCCGGGGGCAGCGCATCCTGCGCCGCGAGCGGCGCGGCCACAACCAGCAGCCACGCTGCCAGAAATGCCCGACGCCCGCTCATGCTGCCTTCCTCAACTCGCTCAGCAGCAGCGCCACGTCCTCGTCGCGGATTGGACCGATCTGCTGGTAACGGATTGTGCCGCGGCCATCGATCACGAACGTCTCGGGCACGCCGGAGGAGCCGATCGAAAGCTGGACGGTGCGCACGTCGTCCTTGCCGATCCGGCGGTAGGGATTGCCGTAGCGGGCGAGGAAGGCCGCGGAATCTTCGGGCCGATCGCGAATTGCCACCGCCACGATCGTCGCACCGGCGCGCTCGAGCACGGCGAGCTGCGGCGCCTCGGCGGCGCACGGCACACACCAACTGGCGAACACATTGAGCAGCTTGGGGGTGCCGTCGGCGAGGTCGTTGCTCGACAGACCCGGCCGGTCCGGCACGATCGCGGGCAACGCGAAGCGGGGAATGGCCCGGCCGATCATCGCCGAATGGACAAATTCATCCTTGGGCTGGTGCAGCATGAACGCGAACAGCCCGAGCAGCCCGGCGACGACCGCGACCAGGCCCCACAGGAACAGGCGCAGCCGTCTCACGCCGTCGCCTCCGCGCGGCGTTCGGCATGACGCCGCCGGACCGAGCGGCGCTTGAGGTCGCCGCTCACCCGGCCCACCAACGACAGCAGTCCTCCGAACCCGATCAGCCCGCCGCCGTACCATATCCACGTCACGAACGGCTTCCACCACAGCCGCAACTGCCACCGGTCGCCTTCCGCCTCGCCCCCGATCACGGCGTAAAGTTGCCCGTTCCAGCGCGTCAGCAGGGCGGATTCGCTGGTCGACTGCGGCGGGGTCCAGAAGGTCCGCGCCTGGGGCTCAATCTGGTGCGGCGCGTGGCCGTTGTAGCTCGCTTGCAATTGCGCCTGGAGCGCGGTCCAGTTCGGCCCGGCGACCGGCGACACCGATGCCAACCGGATCGTCCACGGGCCAACCCGCGCGGTATCCCCGACCCGGGCCGCGACCAGCCGCTCCTGCGTGAAGGCGCTGTCCGCCGCCACGCCGAACAGCGCCACCCCCATCCCGAAGTGCGCGATGCACATGCCCCACACCGGCAACGGCAAGCGCCGTAGCGAACGCCCCTTGAGCGGCAGGAAGCTGGCCACCGCGAGCATTCCGGCCAGTCCCATTCCGATCATCGGCAACAGCTTGATCCCGCCGATCAGCAGCGCCGCCGTAAGCGCCGCCATGCCCGCCACCGCAGCGGCCACGACCGACGCCTGCACCCGGTCGAACCGGTCGCGGCGCCAGCGCAGCAGCGGGCCCACCGCTAGCACTAGCAGCATCGGCGCGAAGAACATCGCGCTGACCGGATTGAAATACGGCGGCCCGACCGACACTCGCACCCCGAACGCTTCGGTCAGCAACGGGTAGAGCGTTCCAAGCAGGACGATGCCGAGGATCGCCGACAGCGCGACGTTGTTGACCACCAGCGCACCCTCGCGGCTCATGATCGAGAACCGCTCGCCCTCGGCGACCGAGCCCGCGCGCACCGCGAACAGCAGCAGCGCGCCGCCGATGTAGATCGCCAGCAGCGCGAGAATGAAGGTCCCGCGCGTCGGGTCGACGGCGAACGCGTGCACACTGGTAAGGATTCCCGAGCGGACCAGGAACGTCCCGATCATGCTCATCGAAAACGCCACCACGCCGAGCATGATGGTCCACGCCCGCAACGCGTCGCGCGCGGCCAGTACGCTCGCCGAATGGAGCAGAGCGGTCGCTGCCAGCCACGGCATCAGGCTGGCGTTCTCGACCGGGTCCCAGAACCACCACCCGCCCCAGCCGAGCTCGTAGTAGGCCCAGTACGAACCGGCGGTGATGCCGAGCGTCAGGAAGATCCACGCGCCCAGCACCCACGGCCGCATCACCTTGGCGAATTCGGGCGTCACCTGGCGCGTGAGCAGCGCCCCGACCGCGAAGCTGAACGCAATCGAAAGCCCGACATAGCCGCAGTAAAGCGTCGGCGGATGGAACGCCAAGCCGAGGTCTTGCAACAGCGGATTCAAGCCCGCACCTTCAAGCGGCGCCGGATCTAGCCGGGCGAACGGGTTCGAGCTGATCAGCAGGAAAGCATAGAACCCCAGGCTGACGAATGCCTGCGCGGCGAGTGTTGCCAGCATCGTGCGCTCGGGCAGGCGCCGTTCGACCAGCGCGATCAGGCCGCCGGCGGCGGCCATGATCATGACCCACATCAGCATCGAGCCTTCGTGGTTGCCCCACGCCCCGGCGAGCTTGAAGATCAGCGGCTTTTCACTGTGCGAATTCTTCGCCACCAGCGCGACCGACAGGTCGGTGCGGGCAAACACCGCGATAAGCGCGGCAAACGCAAGCGCACACAACACCGCCTGGACCACCGCTGCCGGGCGCACCACGGCGGCCAAGGCCTCGCCCCGCGGGCGCAGCCCGAGCACGCCGCCGAACAGTTGCAGCGCCGCCAATGCCGCCGCCAGCCACAGCGCCGCCAGGCCGAGCTCGGCGATCATCGGGTGGCTTCCGCCACCGTCTGGCGCTTCTGCGCTTCGGTCATGTCCTTGAGTTCGCGCGGCACATAGTTCTCGTCGTGCTTGGCGAGGAGATTGGTGGCGAGGAAGCGGCCATCGCGCTGCATCGAGCCCTCCGCCACCACACCCGACCCCTCAGTGAACAGATCGGGGACAATGCCGGTGAAGGAAACCGGCACCCGCGCCTTGCCGTCCTCGACCACGAAGTCGATCGTGACGCCGTCGGGGCGTGTCTTGAGCGAGCCGTTCTCGATCATCCCGCCCAACCGCACCGCCCGGCCCGCCGCCGGCGGCCTGGCGGCGATGTCGCTCGGAACGTAGAAGTAGCTCGCCTGATTACGCAGCGCCCACATCGCCAGCAGCGCCGCGGCGATGAGCGCGGCCAGTGCAATGACCACCAGCACCAGCCGCTGATGCTTGGGTTTGAAGGCGCCGGTCACTCGCGGCGGCTTTCGTCACGGCGGCGTTCCGCCACAATCATTGCCAGCCAGCTCCAGATCACGAGCGCCAAGGTTCCCCCGACGGCGACCGAATAGGCCGCGACGACGAAGTCCCACTGGTCGAGCGTTTCGCGCATCAGGCTTCCAGCGCCATCCGCCGCAGCCGCGCCTCGGTTTGCGTCTCCGCGAGCAACGCACGCATCCGCGCGAGCACCACGCCGCCGAACAGCAGCGAGAAGCCGAGTGTCGAAACGAGCAGCGGCACCAGGAACGCCGCCGCCATGGTCGAGCCTCCACTGGTCAGGCTGGGCGGTTGGTGAAGCGAATTCCACCACGTCACCGAATAATGGATGATCGGCAGATTGATCGCGCCGACCAGCCCGTAAATCGCCGGAATGCGGGTCGAGCCGCCCTCGCGCGCCACCGCGCTGCTGAGCGCCATGTAGCCAAAGTAGAGGAACAGCATGACCAGGTACGAGGTCAGCCGCCCGTCCCACACCCACCAGGTTCCCCACGCGGGGCGGCCCCAGATCGATCCGGTTGCGAGCGCGATGGCACAGAACACCGCGCCGGGCAGCGCCGCAGCGCGCGCGGCGATGCCGGCGAGCGGATGGCGCCACACCAGTTCGGACAGGCTCGCCGCCGCGATTACCATCCACCCCGCCATGCCGAGCCAGGCGGTCGGCACGTGCAGAGGAAGGATGCGTGCGGTCTCGCCTTGCAGGCGTTCGGCCGGCGCTTCGACCAAAGTCCAGCCCAGCGCGCCGCCCGCTAGCACCAGTCCGCACAACAGCAACACCGGCGTCAGCCAGCGGGCAATTCTGAGGAAGCGGGCGGGGTTGGCGAAGCCGTGCATGTGTCCAGGCTAGCGTGAGCGGCGCCGCTTTGACATGGGAAGAACTCAGCGGCAAGCATGCCGCCCTAGTTCGCCGCACGTTTCTGTTCCTAGTCACATTCAATCGGGCTTCTGCAATGCCTTCACCTAGGAAAGAGATCGCAGATCCGGCGAATGTGTCCTCTGAAGTCTCAATGCCATTCGAAAACGACAAGCAACAGCTGCGCATCTCAAAAATGGGATATAATCCCTCCATTGACGGGATGCGGGCTCTTGCGGTCGCTGCAGTATTCATCTTTCATCTCAAGAGGGACTGGCTCCGCGGCGGATTCACCGGAGTCGACGTTTTCTTCGTTATATCCGGCTATTTAATTACCAGCATTTTGACCGATTTTGATCATCGGCCTTCCCTTCTCAAATTTTATCAGAATCGCATCGCGCGGATATTTCCAGCCGCGGTCCTAACGATATGTGTTACATTAATACTTGGACTACTATTCTACGATAATCAAAACTTCGCATATCTCGGCACGGCCGCAATGTTCTCGGCGCTCTCCCTAATAAATATGAAGTTGATATTTCAATCAAGTTACTTCATAGCATCTTCTGAGGTTCAGCCATTATTACATTACTGGCCCCTAGCTGTCGAAGAACAGTTCTACGTTATTTACCCAATATTGATAACACTGCTAATCCGGTGGCGTCACCCGCTTGTAGTGTGGCTCGCGATTGGGGCAGCGCTCAGCTTTGGATTGAATATTGCGCTGACAATATTCAATCCCGTCTTTGCTTTTTATCTTTTTCCAACCCGCGCATGGGAACTGCTGGCGGGCGGACTACTGGCCACGACCAAATTTCGATCGACCCGTATTATCCCTGATGTTCAGGGATGGGCCGGGCTTTGCATCATTGCCCTGGGTTTTGTGTTCGTTAGCGAGGCCCGCTCATTTCCCGGGTGGCAAGCTCTCATTCCGGTTGTGGGTACGGTCCTGATGCTGAGCTCCGTTTCAGCCGACAGCACAGTGGCCCGTGTGTTTGCGGCTCCGCCTGCGGTTTGGCTGGGACGGCGATCGTACGCCTTCTATCTGTGGCATTGGCCGGTGTTGAGCTTTGTTGACTACGTCGGGCTTCAGACTCCCGAGCTGGTCCGCGCCGTGGTCAAAGTCTCGATCACCATGTGCCTTACCGCGGTAAGTTACCGGATCTACGAACTCCCACTTAGAAAGCTCATGCGGCAGCGAACGTGGCGCACAGCAACTTACGCGACTTTCGCATGCGGGATTTTGTTGATCAGTGCCGCTGGCTACTACGCACGCAACCACTACTATTTGAGCGCCGAGGGGAAGCAGTTGGACCGAGGTGGGTTCCTCGCCGGACCAGCCGAAGGCCCTCGCGTTACTTTCCTCGGCGATAGTATCGCTGCGATGTACGGAACGGCGCTGCGAGATGAAAACGTCAGCTTGCGCGTGCGCTTACTGGGTGCTGCGGCAACCAACGAATTGCCCAATCAAGTAAACACCCGATGGGGATTGGTTCGACAGTGGTTTGACCGGGACAAGCCGAAAGTCGCGATCATTGCCGAGGCCTGGTCCTCAAAGCTTGGTGACGGGCGTGACCTGGACGCGGCGCTCGATGCCCTCGATGAACGGAAGATTCACGGCATCATCGTCTTGCAACCGCCGACCTTGAGTGACGACTTCAACACGGCGCTGGTGCGCAGGGAGATGATCCGCCCCCGTTTGCAGCCTGTAACGGCGCAGGCTCGCCGTCTGGATGTAAACCGCACTGTTGCGGAGATCGCCCGGAGGCATGGCAGCACTGTCTTCGACCCCGCACCGTTGTTTCTCAACGCACGCAACGAGGTCATAGTCGCCTCCGGGCCAACTTATCGCCTGGACTATGTCGACTCTGTTCATCTCTCGGATCGAGGCGCGAGGCGCGTCATTGCCAAGCTATTGCCAGTGATCGAACGTGCGATCGCGTCGCCCGAACGCTGACCTCAACCCCGCCCGATCAGCTTTTGCGCCATGCGGTCGGCGACGAGGTCGGAACTGACCCCGCTGGCTTCGCTCTCTGCCCAGATCGCGCGCAGTCGTTCGGGGATCTGGGCGATACGCTTGCGCACTTCATTGATGTCGCAGGGTTGCCCATGCTGGCGACACAAGTATTCGAGGCTGACGTTGATGATCCCCCCGGCGTTGATGACGTAGTCGGGCGCGTAGAGAATACCGCGCTCAGCCAGCAGCGACCCATGTTCGTGCCGGGCGAGCTGGTTGTTGGCCCCGCCCGCCACGACCGCGCAATCGAGCGCGGCAATGCCGGCATCGTCGAGGACCGCGCCGAGCGCGTTGGGACTGAACACATCGCACGCCGTGGCCATGATATGCGAGGCGTCGACCGCGTCGGCAGCGAGCTCGCTCGCCAGCTTGCGCGCCTTGGCCGGATCGACGTCGGCCAGCGTCAGCCGCGCCCCATCCTTGGCCAGCAGCCGCGCGACACCGCCGCCGACGCTGCCGCAGCCCTGGATCGCGACGTGCACGCGGGTCAGCGAGGCCTGGCCCAGCTTGTGCGCCACCGCGGCTTTGATGCCCAGGAAGATGCCCATCGCGGTAAACGGGCCCGGGTCGCCGCCCAGCTGCCCCTCACCCGCGGGTAATCCGCAAACGTGGGGTGTGCGCTGGCGGATCGCGACCATGTCCGCCTCGCTCGCGCCCACGTCCTCGGCAGTGACATAGCGCCCGCCCAGCGCGTCGATCGCATCGCCGAAGGCGGCCAGCATCGCGGGGGTCTTGGTGCCCGCCTTGTCAAGCAGCACGACGGCCTTGCCGCCGCCCATCGGCAGGCCGGCCATGGCGTTCTTGTAGCTCATCCCGCGCGACAGCCGCAGCGCATCGCGCATCGCGCCGGCGGGCTCGGCATAGTGCCAGAAGCGCGTCCCCCCGGCCCCCGGCCCGAGGTGGGTCGAATGGAGCGCGATGATCGCGGTCAGCCCGCTCGCCCGGTCGTGCACCAGCTCGACCAGCTCGTGGGCGTCATAATCCGCTTCGGTCCAGAAAGCCGTCATTGCACCGCCCGTTTCGCAGCGGCTGTAAATGAGGGGAATGGGGCGATTGACGGGTCTTGAACCCGCGACCTCCGGTACCACAAACCGGCGCTCTAACCAACTGAGCTACAATCGCCGCAGCCTCTGCCGCGCAAGCGCAGTTAGGCGGTCGCACCCCCCGGTCAAGCAGGTTCGGCGCGGGGGCGAGCCTGTTGCACAAGGGCCGATTCAAGCAAAGCGAAAACTGCGCCCCAGCGCTCCAGACGCAACTTTATTACGTGGCCGTAACGCGCTATGCAAAAGGCCGTGGCGAATCCAGGCGAGACTTGTGCGGCGCGATTGATGGCCTACCCCGGCGTGCGCCGGGTGCCCTCACCCCGGATCGAGCTGTTCGATCGACCGGCATTCGTGCCCCCCGAGCTGTGCGCGGACCTCATCGCACTGATCGATCGTGGCCGGCGCCCGTCGACTCTGGCCGATCCCAACGGCGACAACACGTTTCGCACCAGCGAAACTTGCGATCTTGATCCTGCCGAGCCGGCGGTGCTTGACCTGGAACGACGGCTGTTCGAACTCAACGGCATCGACGCCGCTTATGGCGAGCCGGTCCAGGGCCAGCGTTACCAGGCGGGGCAAGAGTTCAAGGCGCACACCGATTACTTCGAACCCGGCGGGGCCGACTACCACACATATACCGACGTTGCCGGTCAGCGTAGTTGGACCTTCATGATCTACCTCAACGCGCCTGACGCCGGCGGGGCGACGCGGTTCAAGGCGGTCGACAAGATGTTCCAGCCGGAGACCGGCAAGCTGCTTTGCTGGAACAACTGGCGCGGCGACGGCACGCTCAATGCGGCCACGCTCCACCACGGGATGAAAGTGCGCAAAGGTGTGAAATACGTGATCACCAAATGGTACCGCGAAAGGCCCTGGGGATGGTGAGAAACGGCGAATGCCACTGCGGGGCGGTGAAATTCACCGTCGACTTGCCCGAACCGCTGCGCGGCGCGCGGTGCGATTGTTCGATCTGCGCGATGAAAGGCGCCGTCACCGTGGGCGTACCGCTGGCGGCGCTGACCGTCGTCGAGGGCGAGGACAAGCTGACGCTGTACCGCTTCAACACCGGGGTCGCGAAGCACTATTTCTGCTCGGTGTGTGGCAGCTACACGTTCCACCAGCGGCGCTCGGACCCCGACACTTATGGAATCAACGTAGCGTGCCTCGGGCTCAACCCCTATCACGACTTTCCCGACGTCGCGGTGTCGAACGGCATCCGCCATGTCCGCGATACCGGTCAGCAACGGCTCGCCGGGCGGCTCAAGTTCATCGAGACGACGCCGGAATAAGACAGGGCGGCCCCGCGGGACCGCCCTGTGAATCCGTCGTGCGCGGAGCTCAGCTTTTCTTGAGCGACAGCCCGCCAAAGCGCTTGTTGAACTGGGCGACCCGGCCGCCCTGGTCGACCTGGCGCGTGCCGCCAGTCCAGGCCGGGTGACTCAGCGGATCGATGTCCAGGTGCATGGTGTCGCCTTCCTTGCCCCAGGTCGAGCGCGTCTCGAACACGCTGCCGTCAGTCATCTGCACCTTGATGGTGTGGTATTCGGGATGGATATCGGCCTTCATGGCAAGCAAGTCCTTGGTGCGTTGGGGCCGGTACCGACCGGCCCGGCAATGTCGGGAAGCGGCGCCCTTACAGGCGAGCGCGGCGGATTTCAAGCACGCCGAAAATCACCCCGCGGGGGGATCGGCGACCATCGCGGTGAACTGCACCTCGCAGGTCACCTTGCCCTCAACGCTGGCCTTGCCCCAGAACTTGCACACCCGGGCGCGCTTCTGGACAAAGCCGACGTTGAGCTCGAGCAGGCAGCCCGGCTCCACCGGGGCGCGGAACTTTGCCTCCTCGATGGCCATGAAATAGACCAGCTTGCCGCTCCCGGCGAGTTGCAGCGTCTCGATCGCCAGGATCGCGGCGGATTGCGCCAGCGCCTCGATCTGCAGCACACCGGGCATGATCGGGCGCCCGGGGAAATGACCCTGGAAAAACTGCTCGTTGAAAGTCACCGCCTTGACCGCCCGGATCTCCTCGTCGATCCGCAAGTCGAGCACGCGATCGACCAGCAGCAACGGGTAGCGGTGCGGCAGGGCAGTGAGGATTTGCGCAATGTCGTAGGTTCGCGGCCCACGGTCGTGCGATTCAGCCTCGCTCATGCCATGCCTCTACCGACTTCCGTTAACGGCCTGGGACGGTCGTTGTCGCGGCGGGCCGCGGCGGCGTCCCCGCCGGGGCCTGGGCGGCGGCCTGCTGAGCCTGAAGCTCACGCATTTCGCGCGGCAGCCAGCCCTGCGGCGGAACCAGCTGCACCGACGGGACCATGGTATTGAGTTCAGCCAATACGGCCTGGTTCAAGTTGTAGCTGCTGGCCGCGTAGACGACGTTATCGGGTGTCAGCACCAGGCTGATATTCTGCTTCTTGGCGGCTGCTTCGATCGCGGCAGCCAGCTTGTCCTGGATCTGTTCTTCGACATATGCCTGCGACAGCGAGACCGGCGCGACAATCTGCTGCAGCTCCTGTTGTCCGGCCTGCTCGATCTGCTGGATCTGGGCCGCCTGCTGCTGCAACGCGGCCTGGTTCGGCGCGGTCGCGCGGCTATCGTTCTGCAACTTGGTGTAAAGCGGCTGCAATTGCTGCGCGATCGCGTTGCGGCGGGCCGTCGCCTGGTCGATCTGCGCCTTGTACGTCACCGCGCGCTGCGTAGTGGCGGTTTTATAGGCGTTCGAGTTGGCCATGATGCCGGCCAGGTTGACAACGCCGATCCCGCGAATCGTCCCGCCAGCGGCGGCGGCCTGTGCGGCGGCGGGTGAAATGGCCAGCGGCGATGCGATGGCGGCAAGCGCCAGTCCGGCGGCAAGCGCCGGCTTCAGATAGTTGCTCATCAGAATTGGGTTCCTACGTTGAAAGTGAATCGCTTGGAATCGTCACCCGGCTGTTTCAGCAGCGGATACGCGAAATTGATGCGGAACGGGCCGAACGGCGAGTTCCAGTTGACCCCGATGCCGACAGTGAGCCGCGGTGTCGGACTGTCACCATAAAACTCTTCGACGAAAGGCGGCAGGGTCTGTCCAATGGCCGTATTCGGCAACCCCTTGGGATCCAGCGGATTGGTTACCACCGTGGTTGAAATCGACGCGTCGGGATTGGTGACAGTCTGCGAAAAGAGCGCATTTCCCGAGCTGTCCCGCGTCGCCAGGAAGATTCCGCCCGGATAGGGACTGACGTTGAGCGTAGGCCGAACGACATCGAAGACCGCGCCGGCGTCGACAAACACCGACGGCCGCAGGCCGAGCTCGCGAGCGCCTGAGCCGAGCGGGATTTCTAGTTCCGCCCGGCCGAGATACATCGCGTGGCCGCCAATGGCGTCCTGCACGGTGCTTTTATCATTGATCGGCAGCAACACCCCGTTGCCGCTCGCGTCGGTCGAGTAGAACCGGCGGACCACGCGCGGGCCAACGCCGCGGATGTCGAAGCCGCGGAATTCCGGTTCGCCCAGGAACAGCCGGTCGGTCAGGAGGACTTGGTCGACCCCGGCACCACGGTCCTTGAGGCCCTTGATATAACCCGCCTTGAGGCTGACGGAGAAAATGAACCCGTGCAAGACCGGCCAGAAGTGCGCGTATTCCCCGGCCAGGCGGGCATAGTGGGTCGAACCGCCCAAACCGGCAAAGTCCAGGTTGAGCGTGGCGTCGCTGCCCCGCGTCGGCCGGATCCCGCTGTCGAGCGTGCGATAGACTAGCGACAAGCCGAGCAGCGACGTGGTGCGGGTGCCCAGCGCCTCGCACAAGTAGCGTCCCGCAATCAGCGGTTCGCAAGTGCGAATGCCATCCCCGTCCAGGTCGGAGAAATACGAATTCTGGTCGATCGTGATGTCGTCGTAGTTGAAGGTATAGCGGCCTAGCACCGACATATATTCGGTCAGCGGCACGCCAACGCGTAATTGCAGCCCGGTGGTCGCCGACTGGTAAGTCGCGCTGGCCCGGTCGAGATAGCCGTTGTTGTAATCGCGACGGTAGATATCGAGCCCCGCCGAGATGTTCTTGTCGAACACATAGGGCTCGGAAAAACTGATCTGGCCCGACTGCGAATATTTCGAATAGTTCGCCGACAACCCGATGGTCTGGCCCCGGCCGCGGAAATTCTTCTGCTTGATCGAGCCCTGGAAAATGAAGCTCTCGAGGCTCGAGAAGCCCGCCGACAGCGACAGTTCGCCGGTCGCCTGCTCCTGCACGTTGGCTTCAAGGATCAGCCGGTCCGGAGCGCTACCTTCGTTCTGCTCGGTCTTGTAGTTCTCCTGGAAGTACCCGAGCGAATTGATGCGCGCGGTCGTCCGCTTGACCTGCAGCGAGTTGAACGCATCGCCTTCGGCAAGCCGGAATTCGCGGCGCACCACCTTATCCTGAGTGAGCGTGTTGCCGTTCACGTCGATCCGCTCAACATAGACGCGCGGCGCTTCCTTGATCTCGAAGGTCACCCCCATGGTCTTGTTTTCGCGGTCGGCGTTGTAATCCGGTTTAACGTCGGCGAACGCATAACCAAAGGTTCCAGCCGTCTGGGTCAGCTGCTCGATCGTGTCTTCGACCAGTTTGGCATCGTACCAGTCGCCCTTGTGCATCGGCAGCAGCCCGGTCATCCGCTTACTGTCGAATTCGCGCAACTGGCTCTCAACCTTGACCTCGTCGAACTTGTACCGCTGACCTTCCTCGACCACGTAAGTGATGATGAAATCGCGTTTGTCCGGTGTCAGCTCCGCCACGGCCGAGATCACGCGGAAGTCGGCATACCCCTGGGTCAGATAGAACTTGCGCAGTTGCTGCTGGTCGTAAGCAAGCCGGTCCGGATCGTATGTGGTGGCGCTGCTGAGGATCTTGGTGATCCCGGCCACCTTGGTGACCATCTCGCCCCGCAGCTGGCCGTCATCGAACGCTTCGTTGCCGATGATGTTGATCTGCCGCACCCGCGAGCGCGAACCTTCGTTGATCTCGAACACGACGTCGACGCGGTTCTGGTCGAGCTGGACCATCTTAGGTTCGACCGTGGCGGCGAAGCGCCCCTGGCGCTTGTAGAGCTCGATGATCCGGTTGACGTCGGCCCGCACTTTGGAGCGGGTGAAAATCTGGCGGGGCGCGAGCTTGATCTCGGGCGTGATCTTTTCGTCCTTGAGCCGCTTGTTCCCCTCCAGCACGATCCGGTTGATCACCGGGTTTTCATGCACCCTGACAACGACGTTGCCGTCGCTCTCGGACACGCTGGTGTCGGGGCCAAACAGTTCAGTGGCGGCAAGGTCCTTGAGCGCCTGGTCCGCGGCGGCCGCCGTATAACGCTGTCCCGGGCGCAACTGGATATAGCTGACTATCGTTTCGGGTTCGAGCCGTTGCGCCCCGGCAACGGCGATCGACCGGATAATGTTGCCTTCGGGGGCCGGCGTCGGAGCCGGGGCCGGCTGAACCGGCGCGGGCGGAGCCGGCACCGATTGAGCGGGCGCGGCCGAATCCTGCGCCAGTGCCGGACCGGCCACTGCGACAAGGGCCGTGCACGCAAGCAGGGCAGCGACGAACCGCGACGCCTCAATCGACTTGGCCTTAACGCTCATGTCCCGTCCGTTCATCGACCCTGCTATTCCTGAATAAATGCGCGCGAACCGTTGTTGTGGCGGCCATCCCTGCCGGCTGGCGGCGCGAATAGCGCCCTTGCCCGATGAGGAAGTGCCAATCAAGCGATGAAGCCAGCAGTGCCAGCGGTGGTACTTCCTTATCCCCGTCCCGCTGCGAGCACGGTGCGCCCAGCCACTTTCGCCTAGCGGCCGAACATCGGCAGCGTGACGAGATCGTTGATGGTCACGAACAGCATCAGCGCGAGCACGAAGGCCATGCCGGTCCTGAACGCCCATTCCTGACTGCGCTGGCCCAGCGGCTTCCGACGGACCGCTTCGGCCGCGTAGAAAGCGAGGTGCCCGCCGTCGAGGGCGGGGATTGGCAGCGCGTTAATGAATGCTAAGTTAATTGACACCATCGCCACAAGCTGGGCGAATTGAACCCACCCGAGAGTGAGCTGCTCGCCCGAATACTTGGCCATCCTGATCGGCCCGCCAAGCTCCGATAGCGGTCGCTGACCAGTGACGATCTGGCGGATGCCGCGGACCATCAACTGCAGAATGTCGCCGGTATCGCTGACTGCCAGGCCGACGGATTCCACTGGACCGAGCCTAACCACTTCCATCTTGCCCGCGGGCGTGATGCCGAGCCGGCCGACGCGCATCGCATTGCCGAACTCGTCGTGGAGCGTTGTGGCCGGCACGGTCAGGCCGACGACCCGGGGTTCCCCCGCGCGCTCGAATGCGATGTCGAAATGTTCGCCCGGGCTGGTCATCACTTCCTGGCGGACCTGAAAGAAGTCTTTCATCCTGGCCCCATCGATGGCCACGATCAGATCGCCCTGGCGCAATCCGGCCCGCTCGGCGGCGGAACCGGCCTCGATCGCCCCAACGCGGGCCGGCAGCACGGGGCGGCCGAACGCCATGTTGAAAGCGGCCAGGATCGCGACCGCTATCAGGAGATTGGTCAGCGGTCCCGCGGCGACGATCAGCGCGCGTTGCCACAGCGGCTTGGCCTGGAAAGTTTGCGCGCGCTCGTCTTCGGGCAGGGCGAGCCATTCCGGCGTCGGCTGGCTGGTGGGATTCATGTCGCCGGCAAATTGAACATAGCCGCCAAGCGGCAGCGCCGAGAGCCGCCAGCGAGTGCCGCGGCGGTCGGTAAACCCGGCCAGCTCCTTGCCGAACCCGACTGAAAAGGTGTCGGCCTTGACCCCGAACCAGCGGCCCACAAGGTAGTGGCCAAGCTCGTGCAAGGTAATCAACGGACCGAGCATCAGCAGGAAGCCAATGGCATACATCCACAAGGGCGGGGCTGCTATCGGCACTCAGGCAAGCTCCAGCATTCCGGACACGCGCCGGCGGGTCACGTGGTCTAGGTCGAGAATTTCCGCCAGGTCGGTCGGTACCGGCGGCAAGGTACCCTCGTCGAGTGCGCGCGCCACGACTGCGGTAATCTGGGTGAACCCGATGTGACCGGCCAGAAACGCTGCCACCGCGACTTCGTTGGCGGCGTTGAGCACGGCCGGCGCGGCGCCCCCGGCCGCGATCGCTTCGCGCGCTAGCCGCGTGGCAGGAAAGCGCTCTTCGTCGGGTGCGTGAAAGGTCAATTCACCGACCGCGGCCAAGTCCAGCGGGCGACACGGCGTGTCCATCCGCCGCGGCCATCCCAGTGTCGCCGCGATGGGTACGCGCATGTCGCTCGGCCCCAGCTGCGCCAGGGTCGAGCCGTCGCGGTACTCGACCATCGAATGGATCACGCTTTGGGGGTGAACCACGATGCGCAGGCGTTCGAGCCCGACGGGAAACAAGTGAAAGGCCTCGATGAGCTCGAGCCCCTTGTTCATCATCGTGGCGGAATCGACGCTGATCTTGGCGCCCATGGCCCAGTTGGGATGCGCCACGGCTTGCGCAGGCGTCGCCGCGCGTAGCCGCTCATGGCTCCACTCGCGCAACGGACCCCCGCTGGCGGTGAGCGTGATCGTGCGCACATCCGCCAGATCGTTGCCCGCGAGGCACTGGAAAATCGCGTTGTGCTCGGAATCGACGGGCAGCAGTGTCGCACCGTGGCGCACGACCGCCGCCGTCATGACGTCGCCGGCCGAAACCAGCGCTTCCTTGTTGGCAAGGGCGACGATGCCGCCCTGCTCGATCGCTGCCATCGTCGGCGCCAGGCCCGCGCACCCGACGATCGCCGCGACCGTGACATCGGCGCCACGGCCGGCGCATTCGACCAGCGCTGTGGCTCCCGCGGCGGCCTCGATCCCGCTGCCCGCAAGAGCGGCGCTTAGTTGCGGCAGGCAAGCCTCGTCGGCGACGACTGCCACTTCCGCCCCGAACTCACGGGCCAGCTTGGCCAGTTCCGCCGCCTGGCATTTCGCGGTCAGCGCGACGATCCGCCAGTCAGCCCGATTGCGGCGTACCAAGTCGAGCGTGGACGCCCCGATCGAGCCGGTCGCACCCAGGATGGAGAGTGAGCGGCTCACGTCCGGCTCATGAGCCAGGCGGCCAGGATGGCGACCGGCAGCAGCCCGTCGACGCGGTCGAACACGCCCCCGTGGCCGGGTATCAATCCGGAGCTATCCTTCACCCCCGCGCGGCGCTTCAGCCAGCTTTCGAGAAAGTCGCCCGCCTGGGCCGCGACCGCCAGGCCCGCGCCGACCGCGGCAGCGATCGCGAATCGGCCGTGAGCGAGTGTCTCGCCCGGATCGAGGCCGGTGCCGCTCGGCCCAGCGCTCGCATACGTCATCGCCAGCACGGCCACCGTGAGCCAGGCAGCGGCCGCGATCATTCCGCCGATCAGACCTGCCCAGGTCTTGGACGGGCTGATCGAAGGTGCGATCTTGGGCCCGCCGACGGCGCGTCCGGTAAAATAGGCTCCGGTGTCGGTGCACACGACCAATCCCACGACCGCCGCGACGTAGATACCCTGGAGCGACAGCAGCGCGATGGCGGCCAAGCCGACATAGACCGCTCCCGCGAGGATCGCGGCGACGCGAAAGGCGATATTCGCGGTCGCCTTGATCACCAGCAGGACCAGTTCGACCAGGCACGCGAGCGCGACCAGCACGATAAACAGGTCGAGCACACCGCCCCCGATCCACAGCGCGGTCCCGGCGATGATCAGCATGACCGCCGCCGACATCACCCGGATGCGCAAGTCCGAGGATTGGCGCCTCGCCGGCGTCACGACCGTGTCACCGTCCGCCAAACCGCCGCTCCCGCGCCGCGAAGCCGGCCAGTGCTTCCTGGAGATGAGCCACCGTGAAATCGGGCCACATCACGTCGGTGAACCACATTTCCGCATAGGCCGCCTGCCACAGCAGGAAGTTCGACAACCGCACTTCTCCGCTGGTGCGGATCAGCAGGTCGAGCGGTGGCAAATCGGCTGTATCGAGATGCGCGGCAATGGTCTCGGGCGTGATCGCACCGTGTGTGGCGGCGAGGCTGGCCGCGCGGGCGATTTCCTGCTGCGAGCCGTAGTTGAGCGCGACCGCCAGGGTGTGCGTGCCGTGCGCCGTTTGCGCCAATGCGTCTTCGAGCATCCCGACAATATCGGGCGCGAGGCCTTTGTAATCGCCAATTATTTTCAGGCGGACATCGTTGGCGACGAATTCCGCCAAGTCGGAGCGGATGAAGCGCCGCATCAGACCCATGAGGTCGGCGACTTCTTCTTCCGGCCGCTTCCAGTTCTCGCTCGAGAATGCATACAGCGTCAGGCATTCGAGGCCCAGCGGCTTGAGCCCGCGGACGACCTTGCGAACCGTTTCGACGCCGCGCTGGTGGCCCATGGCTCGCGGCAGCAAATGTTGCTTCGCCCAGCGGCCGTTGCCGTCCATGATGATCGCCACGTGGCGAGCCCCATGGTCTGTGCCGCCCTCGAGAGCCGGCTTTGCTCGGTGCGCTCTCTTCACTTCACGATCGTATCAACAGGGCAAGCCAACGGCTTACGGCTGCATGATTTCCTTTTCCTTGTGCAGGGCGGTCTGGTCGATGTCGGCGACGTACTTGTCGGTCAGTTTCTGGACGTCTTCCTCGCGCCGCTTGCGGTCGTCCTCGGAAATTTCCTTCTTCTTTTCATCTTCTTTGAGCGCCTCCATGCCGTCGCGGCGCACGTTGCGGACCGCGATCTTGGCTTTCTCCGCGTACTGGTGAGCAAGTTTGGCCAACTCGCGTCGGCGCTCTTCGGTTAGATCAGGCAGAGGAAGTCGGAGGATCTGCCCGTCGATGATCGGGTTGAGGCCCAAGTTGGCGTGCGAAATCCCTTTTTCGACCGCGTGGATATTGGCCTTGTCCCACACTTGCACGCTGAGCATACGCGGCTCGGGCGCCGAGATCGTCGCCACCTGGTTGAGCGGCATTACCGAGCCGTAGACATCGACCTGCACCGGGTCGAGCAGCGCGGTGTTGGCGCGGCCGGTTCGCAGGCCGGACAAGTCGTGCTTCAGGCTTTCGATCGCGCCCTGCATCCGGCGTTCGATATCCGCCTTGTCGTACTTTGCCATGTCACCCGTCCTTCTGCACGATGGTCTGCACGCCTTCACCCGCCAGCACGCGCGCGAGATTGCCTTGCTCGCGGATGGAAAACACCACGATGGGGATTTCGTTATCCCGGCATAGCGCAACGGCGGAAGCGTCCATGACCTTCAGGTTGTCCGCCAGCACACGGTCATAACTGACTGTTTCAAAGCGCTTGGCTGTTTTTATTTTCTTCGGGTCCGCGTCGTAGATGCCATCCACGCTGGTGCCTTTGAGAAGCGCATCGCACTTCATTTCCGCCGCCCTCAGCGCGGCTCCGCTATCGGTCGTAAAGTACGGTGCGCCGACCCCGGCCGCGAAGATGACCACTCGGCCCTTTTCGAGATGCCGTTCAGCCCGGCGGCGGATGACCGGTTCGCACACCGCGTCCATCTGGATCGCCGATTGGACCCGGGTCTGCACGCCGATCTGCTCGAGCGCGTTCTGCATCGCCAGCGCGTTCATGACCGTGGCGAGCATGCCCATATAGTCGGCCTGGGACCGATCCATGCCCTGCGCCGCGCCGGCCATGCCGCGAAAAATATTGCCGCCGCCGATTACCAGGCAGATCTGCAGCCCGCTGTCCTTGGCGGCCTTCACTTCGCCCGCGAGTTCGGCGACGAACTTGGGATCGATACCGAACTGCTGGTCGCCCATCAGGACTTCACCCGAGAGCTTCAGCAGCACCCGCTTGACGCTCGGCATAGTCATGGAAACGGCAACTCTCCGGGGGGTCGTTCGGCCGCCCTTATAGAGCGCGAAGGGGACCTGCCAAGTAGCACAGGCTACGAAAACGGCCGCCGAACCGAAGTCCGGCGGCCGCGATTTCCTACCTCGGTGAGGTCACCCTTTGACCGCCGCGGCGACCTCCGCCGCAAAGTCGGTCGCCTCTTTCTCGATGCCTTCGCCAAGCTGGAAGCGCACATAATCGGTGAGCGCAATCGGCGTACCCGCCTGTTTGCCGGCCTGCGCGACGACGTCCGCGATGGCGGTCTTGTTGTCCATCACGAACAGTTGGCTGAGCAGCGCATTGTCCTTCGCGTACTTTCGGATCGCGCCATCGACCATCTTGGCCTGCACATCGGCCGGCTTGCCCGTTTCGGTCGCCTTCTCCGCGGCCACCTTGCGCTCACGCTCGATCACCGAAGGGTCGAGCCCATCGGCGTCGAGCGCCTGCGGAAACGCGGCCGCGATATGCATCGCCAGTTGCTTGCCGAGCGCTTCGAGCACGTCGGCCGGTGCCGCACTCTCGAGCGCGACCAGCACGCCGATCTTGCCGAGGTTCGGACCTTGCGCGTTGTGCATGTACGGCACCACGACGCCCTGCGACACGGCGACTTGCTTGAGCCGGCGGACCTGCTGGTTCTCGCCGATTGTCGCGACATTGTCGGTCAGCTTGTCGGCTACCGTGCCACCGCCCGGATAAGCGGACGCCTTGAGCGCGTCGACATCGCCGCTGCGCTGGGCGAGAGCAACCGCGGTAACCTTGCGGACGAAATCCTGGAACTGCTCGTTCTTGGCGACGAAGTCGGTCTCCGAGTTGACCTCGACCGCGACGCCTCGGGTCCCGTCGACGGCGACGCCGACCAGACCCTCGGCCGCGGTTCGGCTGGACTTCTTGGCGGCGGCAGCGAGACCGCGCGCCTTGAGGCTGTCGACCGCGGATTCGAAATCGCCGCCGGTGTCGTCGAGCGCCTTCTTGCAATCCATCATGCCGGCGCCGGTGCGCTCGCGCAGGTTCTTCACGTCAGCGGCGGTATAGGCCATCTGTCTTTTCCTCTTGAACGGGTCGGGGCGCCGGGCCCCACAAAATGGGCCCAGCGCGCCGGAATTCAATTCACTTCGGGGTCAGGCTTCGGCGGTGGCGGCGTCGGTCGCGGACGCTTCACCCGGAACCGCGGCTACCGCTTCGACCGGCGCATCCGTCGGGGCGTCGGCGACTGCCTCGACCGGCGCATCCGTCGGAGCCTCGACGGCCGCTTCCATCAGCACCGGCTCTTCCGGCGGCGCATCCATGGCGCCGATGTCGGCGCCCGAATCGACCACGCCTTCGTTGCGGCCGGTGGTTGCCGCCTGAGCGATAGCGTCGCAATAGAGGCGCACCGCGCGGCTGGCGTCGTCGTTTCCGGGAATCGGGAACGCGATGCCATTGGGATCGACATTGGTGTCGAGGATCGCAACCACGGGAATGCCGAGGACGTTGGCTTCCTTGATCGCCAGCTCCTCCTTGTTGGCGTCGATCACGAACATCACGTCGGGAATGCCGCCCATGTCGCGGATGCCGCCGAGCGACATCTCGAGCTTGTCCTTTTCGCGGGTCAGCTGGAGCACTTCCTTCTTGGTCAGTCCGGCGGTGTCGCCCGACAGCTGCTCTTCAAGTGTCTTGAGGCGCTTGATCGAGCCCGAGATGGTCTTCCAGTTGGTCAACATCCCGCCGAGCCAGCGATGATTGACGAAATGCTGGCCGCACTGACGCGCGGCCTGGGCGATCGGATCCTGCGCCTGGCGCTTGGTCCCGACGAACAGGACCTTGCCGCCCGAGCGGACCGTGGCCGAAACGAACTCCAGCGCGCGCGCGAACAGCGGCACGGTTTGCGACAGGTCGAGGATGTGAACCCCGTTGCGGGCGCCGAAGATGTACGGCTTCATCCGCGGATTCCAGCGGTGGGTCTGGTGGCCGAAGTGCGCGCCGGCCTCGATCAATTGCTGCAACGAGACGGTGGGAACCGCCATAAGTATGTCCTTTCCGGTTATGCCTCTGGCAGGCGGGGAACCCTTCGCGGCCAAGACCGCATCGGGCACCGGGATGTGTGCCTGCCATGTGAATTTGCCAGAGTGACAGACGGGTGTCTGGCGTCCGGCAGCGGGGCCTCTAACGCGGGTTGCGGCAAAACGCCACCCTCAACTCGACGCGGGCACTAATCCGCTTATCGCAAATAATTCTTGACCGCCCAGAACAAATAGAGAACATGGACGTCGCGCCGGATTGTGACGGAACCGTTTCAAGCCAACGCGCGTTAACCATCTGCATACGAGCGATCTCGTGGCACACGTTCGGGGAAGTCTAATGCTCGCTGTGTTCATTACCGTTCTACTCGTGGCGACGGCCTTCGTTTCGATGGCGACGATCCACACTTCCGTGCGAACCGCTTGGCTGGCGGTTCGTTCGATCGGTCGTGAGTTGGCCGTGCTCGACGCTCCACGTCCGGTGGTTACCCGGTCACGTCCGGCCAAGTCTGCTATTCGGCGGCAACCTGCCCGGACAATGATGCCCGCGTTGCGCGCTGCCGCTTGATGCGGCTGTAACGCCAGATCGCGTACGGCATCAGCGCCAGATAAATCAGGCACAGGCCGGCAAGCGTTACCCACGGTTCGGTGAGCAACGCGGCAAACGCCATAGCCGCGACGAATATCGCAGGCAGACGGAAATCCTGCCGCGGTCGGAGCGAACTCCAGCTCAGCGTCGCCAGGTTCGATATCATCAACAGGGCGATCACGAACACCCATACCGCCACCAGACGCGGGTCGCGGAACAACGGCTCTCCGCTCGCCAGCCACAAGTACATCGGCAGGAATGCCAGTCCCGCCCCCAGCGGCGCGGGCACCCCGGTCAGGAAACCGACGGATTTGTGCGGCTGCTCCTTGAGATCGATTTGGGCATTGAACCGAGCCAGTCGCAACGCGCAACTGATCGCGAACGCCAGCGACGCGAACCAGCCGAACCGGGGTATGTCGTTCAACGACCACAGGAACAACACCAGGGCAGGAGCAACGCCGAAACTGAGCGAATCGGCGAGGCTGTCGAGCTCGGCACCGAAGCGCGACTGCGCCTTCAGCAATCGGGCAATGCGCCCGTCCATGCCGTCCAGGATGCCAGCGAGGATGATAGCGAACAGCGCCTTTTCCCACTCACCTTGAATGGCAAAGCGAATACCGGTGAGGCCAGAGCACAGCGCGGCGGCGGTAATCGCGTTGGGCACCACTGCGCGCAGCGTCAGGACCCGCCCTCGCCGCGCGTCGAGCGCGGGCACTTCGTCCTCGCTCGCTTTGGGCCCGAGCCACGCCGGCCCGGCATCGACCGGACCGTCGGGCTCATTCATTGCAGGACGCCTTCGATCAACTGCTGGCTACCGACTTCCGCGAGTATGGTCTCACCCGCGATGACCGTCTGGCCAAGCACTACTTTGGCATCGGTGCCCATGGGCAGGAACACATCGACCCGGCTCCCGAAGCGGATCAGGCCGATCCGTTGCCCCGCCGCGACGATGTCGCCGGGCTTGACGAAGGGAACGATACGCCGCGCCACCAGTCCGGCAATCTGAGTGAGCCCGATCAACCGCCCGTCGGACCGTTCGACCAGCACATGCTGGCGCTCGTTCTCATCGCTCGCCTTATCGAGATCGGCGTTGAGGAATTTGCCCGGAATATAGACCACCCGCTTGATCGTACCGCTTACCGGTGCGCGGTTGATGTGAACGTCGAACACCGACATGAAAATCGAAAGGCGAGTTACAGGATCGCTGCCAAGGCCCGCGCCGTCGACCTCGGCGCCTTGCATTTCGCGCGGCGGCGGTACTTGCACGATCAACGACACCAGCCCGTCGGCCGGGGAAATCACGAAGTCGTCACCTTGGGGCACGACCCGCTCAGGGTCCCGGAAAAACGCGAGGATCCCGAATGTCAGGAATGCCAGCGGCCAGGCGAGCGTCTCCCATGCCATAAAGGCGCAGAATACCGCCAGCGCCGCAGCCAGCAGGCCGAACTTGCGGCCTTCGGGATGAATCGAGGGCCACGACCACTGCGCTTCGCCGCGGCCACGGTTGTCGAGAAGTTCGCCAGCCATTGGTGAGTCTCTAGGGGCTACCTCGCGCCGCGACAAGGCATCGGGGCGCGGAAGTGCCGGTCCTGCCGATCAGCGCTCCCAGTGGCCAAGGGAATTGGCCGCTACACGTTAAAAGCGGCGGTGGTGGACAGGGCTGGATTCGAACCAGCGTACGCTTGCACGGGCAGATTTACAGTCTGCTGCCTTTAACCACTCGGCCACCTGTCCACCGGATCGCCGGGCGGCGGATATATCCCACCGTTTTGCCGGACCGCGAAGGTCCCTCCGGCCGAGAGGCACGCCCCATGGCGAAGCGGTACTTGCCTGTCAATGGCAGCACTGGCAGGAGCCGCGGCCGATGGCGAAGCGAAACGATAAACGGGCCTTGCGCGGCCGTGAAGGTCGGATGCAGGGCGGGCGCGGCTCGGGCCAGACCAACCGCGGGCACGTTCGGCTGTGGGGCCGCCACGCGGTCGAGGCGGCCTTGCGTAATCCCGCGCGTCAGCACCGCAAGTTGTGGGCCACGCGCGAGGGACTGGCATCGCTCGATGGCGAGCTGCCGGAGAATTTTCCGCTCGAATATGCCGAAGCGGCCGACCTTGGCCGGCTGGTCGCACGCGATGCGCCCCATCAGGGCCTGGTGCTTGAATGCGAGCCACTCGCGGAACAGCACCTGGGCGATGTGCTGGAAGGCAACCCGCTGGGCCTGATGGTCGTGCTCGATCAGGTCACCGATCCCCACAACGTCGGGGCGATCCTGCGCTCCGCCGCGGCGTTCGGTGCGGCCGCGCTGATTACGCAGGACCGCCACGCCCCGCCCGAAAGCGGGGTGGTCGGCAAGTCTGCTTCGGGCGCGCTCGAAGTCGTGCCCTGGGTGCGGGTGGTCAACCTCGCGCGCGCGCTCGAAGAGCTGGCCGAGGCAGGCTATTGGCGGCTCGGGCTCGCCGGCGAAGCCGAAACCTTGTTCGCCGAGGCGCTGCCGCAGGGGCCGGTCGCACTGGTGCTGGGCGCCGAGGGCGAAGGACTACGTCACAACATCGCCGCGCATTGCGACGCGCTGGCTCGGTTGCCGATCGGTCAGGCGATGGAAAGCCTCAATGTGTCCAACGCCGCAGCGATCGCGCTCTATGCGGCCGCGACCCGCTGACTGAACACGCGAAAGGCCGCCCCTTCCCCCGGAGCGGCCCCTGCGACGCGCGATGGCGCGGGACGAAAATCTATCGGCTCAGTTGCACGAATCCTTGAGCCCCTTGCCGGCCTTGAATTTAGGCTGAGTCGACGCCTTGATGGTCATCGGCTCGCCGGTACGCGGATTGCGGCCGGTCGAAGCCTTCCGCCTCGCCACCGAAAAGGTCCCGAACCCGACCAGGCGCACTTCATGGCCCTTGGCCAGGGTGCCCGAAATAGTCTCGAACACGCCTTCGACAGCTTTCGTCGAATCGCTGCGCGACAGTCCGCTGGCTTCGGCGACGGCACCGATAAGTTCGTTCTTGTTCATTGCCGGAAGAACCCCCTCGTTTGAGAATTTTGTCGGACCGAAATTGAATCGGGTCACGATCCGGCAAATTGAGCGAGTTTTGCCGGCGGAGTCAAAGCCAAAACCCCTCCCTTGGGCGCGGTTCTACGCCCAATCAGGCGATTATCGCGTCAATCCACCGAGATACGGTTGATCGCTGGCGCTATCTAACCGGAACGCACATCGCGGCAAAGCAGCGCGCTGCAGTCCCGCGATCAATGGGCGACGCTGGGTCCGGAATGCGCCGGGGCGACCGACGGTGGCTGGCTGGCGAGATCGTCTTCCTCGGTCCATTCGATCGAGCCCGGCATTGAGACCAGCGCGCGGGCGAGAACCTCGTCGACATGCGCCACCGTGACGATCTCCAGACCTTCCTTCACGTTGGCCGGGATTTCCGCCAGGTCCTTTGCGTTCTCCTCCGGGATTAGGACGGTTGTTATCCCACCGCGCAACGCGGCCAACAGCTTTTCCTTGAGGCCGCCGATCGGCAGCACCCTGCCCCGCAACGTGACTTCGCCGGTCATGGCCACGTCGGCGCGGACAGGAATGCCAGTCAGTGTCGAGATGATCGAGGTGACCATGCCGACGCCCGCGCTCGGCCCGTCCTTGGGAACCGCGCCTTCGGGCAAGTGGATGTGGATATTCTTGCGCTGGAAGATCGACGGCTTGATCCCGTATGCCGGGGCGCGCGCCTTCACGAAGCTGAATGCCGCCGCGATGCTCTCGGTCATCACATCACCGAGTTTGCCTGTGGTGCGGATTTCGCCTTTGCCGGGGGTGGTGACGCTTTCGATCGTCAGCAGTTCGCCGCCCACTTCGGTCCATGCCAGCCCGGTGACCGCGCCGACTTGCGGTTCATCGTCCGACATCCCGTGGCGGAATTTCCGCACGCCTGCGAATTCGCCGAGATTGTCGGGCGTGATGACCACCCCCGTCGTCTTCTTCTCGAGGATCTGGCGCAAGGTCTTGCGGGCGAGGCGCGCGATTTCGCGCTCCAGCGTCCGCACCCCCGCCTCGCGGGTGTAGTAGCGGACGAGGTCGCGCAGACCGTCCTCGGTAAGCTCGAATTCGCCCGGTTTCAGCCCGTGCGCGTCAATCTGCTTTTCGATCAGGTGTCGCTTGGCGATCTCGACCTTCTCGTCCTCGGTGTAGCCTTCGAGTCGGATTATCTCCATGCGATCGAGCAGCGGCTGTGGCAGGTTGAGCGTGTTCGCGGTCGTCACGAACATCACGTCGGACAGATCGAGATCGAGCTCGAGATAATGGTCCTGAAACTTCGAATTCTGTTCGGGGTCGAGCACTTCGAGCAGCGCCGAGGCCGGATCGCCGCGAAAATCCTGGCCGAGCTTGTCGATCTCATCGAGCAGGAATAGCGGGTTCGAAGCGC
This sequence comes from Croceibacterium sp., assembly GCA_039927815.1. Classification (GTDB taxonomy): domain Bacteria; phylum Pseudomonadota; class Alphaproteobacteria; order Sphingomonadales; family Sphingomonadaceae; genus Croceibacterium_A. Next base: position 25,313 of record JBDSUJ010000021.1, read on the forward strand.
CGGCCTTGCGCAAATTGGTGACGATCTTGCCCGGCAGCGACCCGATGTACGTGCGTCGGTGCCCCCTGATCTCGGCTTCGTCGCGCACTCCGCCGAGCGACTGGCGGACGAACTGGCGGCCGGTGGCCTTGGCGATCGATTTGCCGAGGCTGGTCTTGCCGACCCCGGGCGGGCCGACGAGGCACAGGATCGGCCCCTTCAGCTTGTTGGTCCGCGCCTGGACCGCGAGATATTCGACGATCCGGTCCTTGACCTTGTCGAGCGCATAGTGGTCCTCGTCGAGCACGTCCTGCGCGCGTGCGATGTCACGCTTCAACTTGCTTTTCTTGCCCCACGGCAAGCCGAGCAGCACGTCCAGGTAATTGCGCACCACCGTGGCTTCGGCGCTCATCGGCTGCATGGTCTTCAGCTTCTTGAGCTCGGCGGTCGCCTTGACCTTGGCTTCCTTCGACAGCTTGAGGGTATCGATCTTGTGCTGCAGCTCGGCGATCTCGTCGACCTCCTCGCCTTCGGCTCCGCCCAGCTCCGACTGGATCGCCTTGAGCTGCTCGTTGAGATAATACTCGCGCTGGGTCTTCTCCATCTGCCGTTTGACCCGGCCGCGGATCTTGCGATCCACCTGGAGCACGGACAGCTCGCCTTCCATGACCGAAAAGACCATCTCAAGTCGCTTGAGCGGCTCGGACTCGTTGAGGATCGCCTGCTTGGTTGCGACCTTGGCCTGGAGCGCGCCGGCCATGGTGTCGGCGAGCCGACCGGCCTCGTCGATCGCGGCCAGGTCTTCCTCGATATCGTCGGGCAGCTTCTTGTTGTGCTTGGCGTACTCGGTGAACTGTTCGAGCGCGGACCGCATCATCGCCGCAACATCGTCGCCCGAAGCGGCCGGATCCTCGAATACCTCAGTTTCGCCGATGACGTAGGTCTCCTGCGTGTTGAGCGTCAGCAGCCGCGCGCGCGCATGCGCCTCGACCAGCACGCGCACGGTCCCGTCGGGCAGCTTGAGCAGTTGCAGGACCTGCGCCACCACGCCGACATCGTACAAGTCGTCCCGCCCCGGATCGTCGCACTGCTGGTCGAGCTGGGTGAGGAGGAAGATGTCCTTGTTGCCTTCCATCGCCACTTCGAGCGCGGCGACCGACTTGTCGCGCCCGACGAACAGCGGAACGACCATTCCGGGAAACACCACCAGGTCACGCAACGGAAGCAGGGGAAAAGAAGTCATGGCGCAATAAAGATCCCACGCCGGACGCAGTGCCCGGCTCTTGCGAGAAATATGGGAGCGCCATCCCGGCGCGGCAATGGCCGGTTTCGGTGAAGCTGTGGATGCCCGGCGTTCGTCCGGGGGCGAGGTTCGTTCGACTGATCCTCAACCCAGCGGCGGGCTGGTCGCGATGTAGCGGACGGTTCCCCGCTTTGGCGTCACCCGAAGCCCGGCAAATTCAACCCCGGGGGCAAACCCATGCCCTGCTGGATCGCACTCATCTCCTGGCCGGCGGCCTGATCGGCCTTGGCCCGCGCATCGTTGAACGCGGCCGCCACCAGGTCCTCAAGCATCTGCTTGTCGCTCGGGACCAGCAGGCTGTCGTCGATCACGACGCCGAGCACCCGGCCCTTGGCAGTGCACCGGACCTTGACCAGCCCGCCGCCGGCAGCCCCTTCGACCTCGATGGTGTCGAGCTTGGCCTGGGCATCGGTCATCTGCTTCTGGATGAGCTGGGCCGCTTCCTGCGCCTTCTGCATCATCTCTTCCATGTTCATGCGTGCTTACTCCAGTTGCGGTCGCTGCCGGAGAGAGTCCCGGGGCGCCCGTCATCTTCAATCAGTTCGGCGTGCGGAAATGCCGCGAACGCCGCGGCGACCAGCGGGGCGGAGCGGACGCGCCGGGCCGCCTCGGCCTTCACCGTGTCGGCGGCCTCGCGCAGCGAAGGCAGGCCGTCGCCGGTTCCGCGTTCGACGTGCCAGCGCTCCCCGGTCAGCTTGCGCAAGGCATCGCGCAGGTCCGGCGCGGGATCCTCGTT
>JBDSUJ010000022.1:0-36662 GCA_039927815.1 Croceibacterium sp.
ACACGCTCGGCGCCACCAGCGCAAAGGCTGCGCCCAGCGCGACACAAGCCAATATGCTGACCGCGCGCGCGGACTTGTCGCCCGCCCATGCCGCCACCAGCAGCAGCACCAGCCCCGCGCCGGACAGAATTTCCTCCGGCAGCGCGAGCGACAGCGAAGCGACCGAGTCCATTAGTGCGCCCCTTCAGGCAGGTCGTGCACCGGCAGCGCGGGCTTGCCGATCCGCAGCCTGGCATCGCCGAGCGGCGCGGCCCGCGCGAGCCGCGCATCAAGCGCGCGAATGTCGCTGCGCATTGGCGCGAGGAAGCTTTCGGGATAAACGCCCATCCACAATACCGCGGCGGCGATCGGGCCCAGCATCAGCCACTCGCGAAGCGACAGGTCGGGCATCGCCGCGGCGTCGGCGTTGCGCTGCAACCCGAACGCCACGCGCCAGTACAAGTACAGCATATACGCCGCGCCGAGGATGATGCCGGTGGTGCATACCGCAGTGACCCAGGTCGACACCTGGTAGATGCCGATCAGGGCGAGGAATTCGCCGACGAAATTGCTGGTGCCCGGCAGGCCGACGCTCGCCATGGTGAACAGCATGAAGAACAGCGCGTAATACGGCATGTTGATCGACAACCCGCCATACCGGGCGATCTCGCGGGTGTGGAGCCGGTCGTAGATCACGCCCACGCACAGGAACAGCGCGCCTGACACGAGGCCGTGGCCGAGCATGACCATCATCCCGCCTTCGAGGCCCTGGACGTTGAACGCGAACAGCCCGACGGTGACGATCGCCATGTGCGCCACGCTGGAATAGGCGATCAGTTTCTTCATGTCGTGCTGGACCAGTGCGATCAGGCTGGTGGCGACGACCGCGATCATGCTCAGCGCGAACACCAGCCACATCAGCTGCGCGCTCGCTTCAGGGAACATCGGCAGCGAAAAGCGCATGAAGCCGTAGCCGCCCATCTTGAGCAGCACGCCCGCCAGGATCACCGACCCGGCGGTTGGCGCCTGGACGTGCGCGTCGGGCAGCCAAGTGTGGACCGGCCACATCGGCATCTTGACCGCGAAGCTGGCGAAGAACGCCAGCCACAGCCAAGTCTGCGCGCGCGGCGCGAAATCGTACGCCATCAGCGTCGGGATATCGGTGGTGCCCGCCTGGTTGACCATCCACAGCATCGCGATCAGCATCAGGACCGAGCCGAGCAGGGTGTAGAGGAAGAACTTGTAAGCAGCGTAAAGTCGCTCCGCACCGCCCCACACGCCGATGATCAGGTACATCGGGATCAGCCCGGCTTCGAAGAAGATGTAGAACAGGTACAGGTCCTGCGCCGCGAACACGCCGATCATCAGCGTTTCCATGAACAGGAACGCGGCCATGTATTCGCCGACGCGCTTCTCGATCGACTGGCTGGCAAGGATGCAGATCGGCATCAGGAAGGTGCTGAGCACGATCAGCAGCAGCGCGATCCCGTCGATCCCCAGCGCCCAGCTGAAGCCGGCGAAGATTGGGGCGCGCTCGGTGAACTGCCATTGCGCGCCGCCGATGTCGAAATTGATCCACATCACCACCGACAGCGCGAAGTCGATCAGCGTGGCGGCCAGCGCGATGGCCCGCGCCGCTTTTGCCCCGGAAAACAGGCATAGCGCCGCACCGACGATCGGCACCGCGAGCAGGATCGACAGGATCGGCAAACCGCTCACCGCGCCAGCACCCAGGTGACCGCGGCGACCAGGCCGAGCAGCATGATCAGCGCATAGCTGGTCAGATAACCCGACTGCACGCGCTTGGCGACGACCGAGCCCTTGGCCACCACCCACGCGGCGCCATCGGGTCCGAAGCGGTCGATAATGCCCTGGTCGCCGCGCTGCCACAGCTGGCGGCCGAGCCAAAATGCCGGGCGCACGAACAGGAAGTTATAGAGCTCGTCGAAATACCACTTGTTGTACAGGAACCGGTAGACCGGCCCCAGCTGCGTGGCGACCTGATGCGGGATGGAAGGATCGCGGATGTAGTTGTTCCACGCGATAAGCAGCCCGAGCAACATGGCGATGGTCGCCGACCATTTCACCAAAGCCGGAACTTCATGCATTGCGTGCATCAGGTGTTCGTTGAAGGCGACCGCGCCGTTCCAGAAATGTTCGTTCTCAAGAAACTGGGCGTGGAACAGGAACCCGGCGAACACCGCGCCAAGGGCCAGCACGAACAGCGGCACCAGCATCGTCCACGGGCTTTCGTGCGGGTGATAGCCGGCGGTACCGTCGCCGTGAGCGGCCGGCACCGAGTGATCAGCTTCGCGACCCGCGTCTTCCTGCGACGGTGGGTTGTCGTGGTCGGAATCGGCATGACCGTGTGCATCGTGAACCGCGTGCTGGATGTGCTCGCTCTGCTCCCAGCGCGGCTTGCCCCAGAAAGTCAGGAACATCAGCCGCCACGAATAGAAGCTGGTCAGCAGCGCCGCGAAGGCGCCGACGAAAAACGCCGTGTGGCCCATTTCGGTGCCGCTTGCCCAACTCGCCTCGAGGATCGCGTCCTTGGAATAGAACCCGGCGAATCCGAACACATCGGCAATGCCCACGCCGGTGATCGCCAGCGTCCCGGCGAGCATCGCGTAGAATGTCAGCGGGATTTTCTTCCGCAACCCGCCGTAGTACCGCATGTCCTGCTCGTGATGCATGGCATGGATGACCGATCCGGCCCCCAGGAACAGCAGCGCCTTGAAGAACGCGTGGGTGAACAGGTGGAACATCGCCGCGCCGTAAGCCCCGACGCCCGCGGCGAAGAACATGTACCCGAGCTGCGAGCAGGTCGAATAGGCGATCACCCGCTTGATGTCCCACTGGCAGGTCCCGACCGTGGCGGCGAAGAAGCACGTCGCCGCGCCGATAAAGGTAACGAAACCGAGCGCGATCGGCGCCGCCTCGAACATCGGCGACAGGCGGCAGACCATGAACACCCCGGCGGTGACCATGGTCGCGGCATGGATCAAGGCCGAGACGGGCGTCGGGCCCTCCATCGCATCAGGCAGCCAGGTGTGCAGCCCAAGCTGCGCCGACTTGCCCATCGCGCCGATGAACAGGAGCACGCACAGCACGGTCATGGTGTCGGCACGGAACCACAGGAAGCCGATGGTCGAGGCGCCCTTCATCGCCGGCGCGGCGGTGAGGATATCGGGGATCGAGGTCGTCTGGAACACCAGGTAAGTGCCGAAGATCCCAAGCATGAAGCCGAGATCGCCGACCCGGTTGACCACGAACGCCTTGATCGCGGCGGCGTTGGCGCTCGGCTTGCGAAACCAGAATCCGATCAGCAAGTAGCTGGCGAGCCCGACGCCTTCCCACCCGAAGAACATCTGCACCAGGTTGTTGGCGGTCACCAGCATCAGCATCGCAAAAGTGAACAGGCTCAAATAGGCGAAGAAGCGCGGCTGGTCCGGATCCTCGTCCATGTAGCCCCAGCTGTAGAGGTGGACGAGCGCGGACACGGTGGTGATGACCACCAGCATGACCGCGGTCAGCGCATCGACCCGCAGCGCCCAGTCGAACGACAGCGCGCCCGATTCGACCCACTTGAGAACCGGAGTCACGCTCGCTTCGGTGGTGCCGCCAAGATAGCTGAGGAAGATCGGCCAGCTGAGCACGCACGAAGCGAACAGCGCGCCGGTGGTCAACAGCTTGGCGATCGTCTTGCCGAGCATGCGGTTGCCGAGCCCGGCGATGACCGCCGCCGCCAGCGGCCCGAATACGATGATCAGGATCGGGTTCACGCTCAGCCCTTTAGCCGGTCGACGCTGTCGACCGCGATGGTGCCGCGGGCGCGGAAGTAGATCACCAGGATGGCAAGCCCGATCGCCGCTTCGCCCGCCGCCACGGTCAGCACGAACATGGCAAAAATCTGCCCGGTCAGGTCGTGGAGGAAAGCGCTGAACGCGACCAGGTTGATATTTACCGCGAGCAGGATCAGTTCGATCGCCATCAGGATCACGATCACATTCTTGCGGTTGAGGAATATTCCCAGCACGCCGAGCACGAACAGGATCGAGCTGACCACGACATAATGCTCGATGCCGATGGAGCTTGGGCGGATCACAGCGTAACCCCCTGCCCGACTTCGGGCCGCGTGTTGACGGTCGCTTCGCTGGGTTTGCGCGCGATCTGCTTCGAGATGTTCTGCTGCCCGCGATAGGCGCGCCGCTCACGGTGGGTCAGCACGATCGCGCCGATCATCGCCACCAACAGGATCAAGCCGGCGGTTTCGAACAGGAACAGATAGCGGCCGTAGAGCAGCACGCCGATCGACTTGATGTTGCTGGCCGCGAGGAGCGGGGCGGCGCTGCCATCGGGCGTGCCGAGATGCATCGCGCCGGCGCGGTAAGCGCCAACCCCAAGCACCAGTTCGGCGAGCAACACGACCGCGATCAGGATGCCGAGCGGGAAGTTGCGCATGAACCCGGCGCGCAGCTCGGCGAAATCGATGTCGAGCATCATCACCACGAACAGGAACAACACCGCGACGGCGCCGACGTAAACGATCACCAGCAGCATCGCGATGAACTCGGCCCCGACGATCACCATCAGCCCGGCGCCGTTGAAGAACGCCAGGATCAGCCACAGCACCGAATGCACCGGGTTGCGCGCCAGGATCGTGAACGCACCGCTGGCGATCACCAGAATCGCGAACAGGTAAAAGGCCAGGGTCTGGATCATCGAGGTGCGCGGCGCCTAGCGATAGGGTGCATCGGCTTCAAGGTTCGCGGCGATCGCCCGCTCCCACTTGTCCCCGTTGGCCAGTAGTTTCGCCTTGTCGTACAACAGCTCCTCGCGCGTTTCGGGCGCGAACTCGAAGTTCGGCCCCTCGACGATGGCATCGACCGGGCACGCCTCCTGGCAGAACCCGCAATAGATGCACTTGGTCATGTCGATGTCGTAGCGCGTGGTCCGACGGCTGCCGTCCTCGCGTGGCTCGCTCTCGATTGTGATCGCCAGCGCCGGGCACACCGCCTCGCACAGCTTGCACGCGATGCACCGCTCTTCGCCGTTGGGATAACGGCGCAGCGCATGCTCGCCGCGGAAGCGGGGCGAGATCGGGTTTTTCTCGAACGGATAGTTGATCGTCGCCTTGGGCTTGAAGAAGTACTTCAAGGTCAGCGCGTGCGCCTTGAGGAATTCCCACAAGGTGTAGGACTTGATCAGTTGGGCGATGGTCATGCGGTGTGTCCGAAATGGCCGGTGGCCATGAGATAGCCCGAAATCAGCACCACAAAGGCGAGGCTGAGCGGGAGGAATATCTTCCACCCCAGCCGCATCAACTGGTCGTAGCGGTAGCGCGGGACAGTCGCCTTGACCCAGCTGAACACGAAGAAGAAGAAGCCGATCTTGAGGAACAGCCAAATCCACCCCGGGACAATGTACAGGAACGGCAGGTCGAGCGGCGGCAGCCAGCCGCCGAAGAACAGGATCGCGTTGAGCGCGCACATGAGCAGCACGTTGGCGTATTCGCCGAGCCAGAACAGCGCGAAACTCATCGACGAATATTCGGTCTGGTACCCGGCGACGAGTTCGCTCTCCGCCTCGGTCAAGTCGAACGGCGCGCGCGCGGTTTCGGCCAGGCTGCTGATCAGAAACATCACCCACATCGGAAACAACAGCAGGTTGAAAAAGAACCCGTTGACGATGCCGAGGCCATGGCCCTTCTGCGCCAGCACGATGGCGTTGAGGTTGAAGCTGCCTGCCCACAGCACCACGCAGATCAGGATGAAGCCGATCGACACTTCATAAGAGATCATCTGAGCTGCCGCGCGCATGGCGCTGAAGAACGGGTATTTCGAGTTGGACGCCCAGCCCGACATGACCACCCCGTAAACCCCCAGCGAGCTGATCGCGAGGATGTACAGCAGGCCGACGTTGATGTTTGCCAGAACCGCGCCAGAATTGAACGGGATAACCGCCCACGCCATCAGCGCGACGGTAAAGGTGATGATCGGCGCGATCAGGAACAGCCCCTTGTTCGCGGCCGAGGGAATGATGGTTTCCTGCAGGAACACCTTGAGCCCGTCGGCAAAGCTTTGCAGCAGCCCGAACGGCCCGACCACGTTGGGCCCGCGCCTCAGCGCCATTGCCGCCCAGATCTTGCGGTCGACGTAAATCACCATCGCCACGGCGAGCATCAACGGCAGCGCGATCAACAGGATGCCCGCGATCGTAGCGACGAACCACGCCCACTCGTGGTTCATGCCCCAGGATTGGAACGCGGCGGTCATTCCGCCGCCTCCGCGAAGTCTTCGCCGTGGAGCAGTTCGGCCGAGCAACGCTGCATCGTCACGCTGGCGCGGGCGATGGCGTTGGTGAGGTAGAAATCCTTGATCGGGTACCCGATCTGGGCCCCTGAACTCTCGGGCGCCTTGCCCTTGCCGGCTTTCGGCAACGCGCCAAAACTGGCGAGACCTTCGCGCCCCAGCGCGGGCACTTCGGCAACCATCGCCGCGCGTAGCTGGACGAAGCTGTCGAAACCCACTGTCACGCCCAGCGCATCGGCCAGCGCGCGCAGGATCGTCCAGTCCTCGCGCGCATCGCCCGGCGCGAATGCCGCCTTGTCGGCGAACTGGACGCGGCCTTCGAGATTGACGAAAGTGCCGGCCTTCTCGGTGTAGGCGCTGCCGGGGAGGATCACGTCCGCGGCGTGCGCGCCCTCGTCACCGTGATGGCCGATGTAGACCTTGAGAGAGCCGCCGAACTGGCTGAAATCCACTTCGTCGGCGCCGAGCACGAGCACGGCCTTGGGCTGGGCGGCCACGATATCGGCCATCCCGCCGCCTTGCGCGAAGCCGAGCATCAGCGAACCCATCCGCGCCGCCGCCATATGCAACACGTTGAACCCGTTCCACCCCTCTCGCACCAGGTTCCATTCAGCGGCCAGGCCCAGCGCCGCATCGAGCGCCCCGGCCGCGATCCCGCCCGCGCCGACGATTATCGCCGGCCGTTCCGCCTTGGCGAACTCCTCGCCGACATGCGCGGGGAGATCGCCCAGCACCGCCGCGTCGTCGCCCAGGAACTCCGCGCCATAGGTTGTTTCCCAGTGCGGCCCGACCACGAACACCTTGGCGCCGCGCTTGGCCGCCTTGCGCAGCCGCGCGTTGACCAGCGGCGCTTCCCAGCGGACATGGCTGCCGACGATCAGCACCGCGTCGGCTTCCTCGATCCCCGCCAGCGTCGAGTTGAAATTGACCGCCGCCAGGTTGCCGGTTGGATAGGCCATGCCGGTCTGGCGGCTCTCAACCAGCGCCGAGCCGCACGCCGCGAGCAACGCCTTTGCCGCGAACATCGTCTCGCAGTCGAGCATGTCGCCGGCGATGGCCGCGATGCTGGCGCCGGGCTTGGCCTTGGCGATCGCCGCGAACGCTTCGTCCCAGCTCGCCGCGACCATCTTGCCATTGTGCCGCAGCCACGGGCGGTCGAGCCGGCGCACCGCCAGGCCCTCGACCTGGTAGCGCGCCTTGTCGCTGATCCATTCCTCGTTGACGTCGTCGTTGGTGCGCGGGAGCACGCGCAGCACCGAGCCGCCCCGGCTGTCGATGCGAATGTTGGAGCCGAGCGCGTCCGACACGTCGATGCCGAGCGTCTTGGTCAGCTCCCACGGTCGCGCTTCGTAAGCGTAAGGCCGCGACGTGAGCGCACCGACCGGGCACAAGTCGATTACGTTGGCGCTCAGCTCATGCTTGGCCGCGTGCTCGAGGTAGGTGGTAATCTGCATGTCTTCACCGCGGTACAGCGCGCCGATCTCGTCGACCCCGGCGACTTCCTCGGAGAAGCGCACGCAGCGGGTGCAATGGATGCAGCGGGTCATGATCGTCTTGATCAGCGGGCCCATGTATTTCTCGGTCACCGCGCGCTTGTTCTCGTGATAGCGCGAACCCCCGCGGCCGTAGGCGATCGACTGGTCCTGCAAGTCGCATTCGCCGCCCTGGTCGCAGATCGGGCAATCGAGCGGGTGGTTGATGAGGAGGAATTCCATCACCCCTTCGCGCGCCTTGCGGACCATCTCGGAGGCGGTGAACACTTCCTGATTGTCAGCCGCGGGCAGCGCGCAGCTCGCCTGCGGCTTGGGCGGCCCCGGCTTTACCTCGACCAGGCACATCCGGCAATTGCCAGCGATGCTGAGACGCTCGTGATAGCAGAACCGCGGGATCTCCTTGCCCGCAAGCTCGCACGCCTGCAGCACGGTGGCGCCCGCGGGAACCTCGATCTCGACGCCGTCGACTTTGAGTTTAGGCATGGGGCGCCTCGAGTTCGGTGACGAGGCGATAGGCGGCGGTTGCGACCGTGGCACGCACCGCGGGAACAGACATCTCAATTCGGCTGGCGATGCCTGCCGCCCGCGCGCAAACCGGCACCACCCGCAGCAATGGCTGGGTTGCAGCCGTCTCGCCGGCACTTCCAGGCTCGGTGGCGAACAACGCGCCGACTTGGCCGGGCAAGGATCGCGCCAGGCATTGCGCCACAGCGTCGGTCGGAGCGAAAGGCTTCATGTCTCTCGCAGCATTCCGGGCCAGCCGCGCGTCAAGTGGCGACGGATAGGCCTCGAGCAGCGCCTCGGCAACCGCACCCGCGAACAGCAGGCTGGAACTCTGCATCCGGGCTGGGCCGATGGCATCGGCCGCGCAATTGCGCTCCGCATCGCGGCTCAAGGCCTGCAGCCCAGAACGATATTTGGTCGTGTTGATGTCCATCGTCAGCAACCGGCGCGACTCTTTTGCTTCAAGCCTGGCAGCGCACTTGCCGTACGCCTGGATCGCCAGTCGCGCTTCCTGCGAGCTGCCGTTCTTGCCGAGGAGTTTATTGCGCTCGGCTTCCTCGATCGTGTCCCGAAACGCCGCCGGCCAATTTTCCCCGCGTCCCGCGGCGACCTGCGCCAGAGCCGGGTATGGCACGAGGCTGAGCATCGCGGCGATGAGAGCATGCTCGCGCTTCACTCCGCCGCCTCCCGCACGTTTTCCGCAATCCGCCGTTCAAGTTCCGGACGGAAGTGCTTGAGTAGCCCCTGGATCGGCCATGCGGCAGCATCGCCCAGCGCGCAGATGGTGTGGCCTTCGACTTGCTTGGTCACTTCGTAGAGCATGTCGATCTCGGCCGAGCTGCTGTCGCCGGTCCGCAGCCGCTCCATCACTCGCCACATCCACCCGGTGCCCTCGCGGCACGGGGTGCACTGGCCGCAGCTCTCGTGCTTGTAGAAATAGCTCAGGCGGCTGATCGCGCGGACGATGTCGGTGGATTTGTCCATCACGATCAACGCCGCGGTGCCGAGGCCCGAGCCGACTTCCTTGCACCCGTCGAAATCCATTGGCACGTCGAGCATCATGTGCCCGGGGACCAGCGGGACGGAAGATCCGCCGGGAATGACTGCCAAGAGGTTGTCCCACCCGCCGCGAATCCCGCCGCAATGCGTCTCGATCAGTTCGCGGAAGGGAATGCTCATCGCTTCTTCGACGACGCACGGGCGTTCGACGTGGCCGCTGATCTGGAACAGCTTGGTGCCCTTGTTGTTCTCGCGCCCGAAACCGGCGAACCACGCCGCGCCGCGCCGGAGGATGGTCGGCACCACCGCGATGCTCTCGACGTTATTGACCGTGGTCGGGCACCCGTAGAGCCCGGCTCCGGCGGGGAATGGCGGCTTGAGGCGCGGCTGGCCCTTCTTGCCTTCCAGGCTTTCGAGCATCGCGGTCTCTTCACCGCAGATGTAAGCGCCCGCGCCGCGGTGGACGAAGACGTCGAAATCGTAGCCCGATCCGGCGGCGTTCTTGCCCAGTAGCCCGGCGTCGTACGCCTCGGCCACCGCCGAGCGCAGCGTCTCGGTCTCGCGGATATATTCGCCGCGCACATAGATGTAGGCCGCGCGCGCACGCATCGCATACCCCGCGATCAGCGCGCCTTCGATCAGCTTGTGCGGATCATGGCGGATTATCTCGCGGTCCTTGCACGAACCCGGCTCGGATTCGTCGGCGTTGATGACCAGGAAGCTCGGCCGGCCGTCCTTTGATTCCTTGGGCATGAACGACCACTTCATGCCGGTCGGGAAACCCGCCCCGCCGCGCCCGCGCAGGCCGCTCGCCTTGATCTCCTCGATCACCGCGTCCTGGCCGACCGCCATCAGGGCTTTGGTGTTATCCCAGTCGCCGCGCGCCTCGGCTGCCTTCAGGCGCCAGTCCTGATAGCCGTAGAGGTTGGTGAAGATACGGTCTTTGTCTGCCAGGCTCACCGCGCGACTCTCCGGCCAGAGGTCAGCAGAAGCGTCGCGAGCATCAGCCCAAACCCCCGCGCGAAAGCAGGTAGGCGGCGATCAGCACGACCGCGAGGATGGCGCCGATCTTGAGCACCCCGGTCAAGAGCTTCCAGGCGATGAATACCACCACGAGCGCAATGACTATGGTTACGATGCTCATCACCATTCACTCCGGTAATCGTGGTTTTCGCCGACCATCGCGGCAAGATTGGTGGGCGCGCCGACGGGTTCGACGGTGTGACGTGCCGGGTCCTGCGTGCCGGACTTCGGGTGCTGCCCGGCGGCCAGTGCATCGAGTACCGCGTTCACTCGCTCAGCCGTCAGGTCCTCGTAATTGTCGTCGTTGATCTGCACCATCGGCGCACTGGCGCAATTGCCCATGCATTCGACTTCGGTCAGCGTCCACAGGCCGTCCGCCGTGGTGTGCCCCTTCTTCATCCCGCGTGCATAGCAGGCATCGAGAATGTCGTCAGAGCCGCGCAGCAGGCACGGCGTGGTGCCACACACCTGGACATGGAAGTGGCCGACCGGCGCGAGGTTGTACATGAAGTAGAACGTCGCGACCTCGAGCACGCGGATCGCCGGCATGTCGAGCTCACGCGCGACGAATTCAATTACCGGGAGCGGCAGCCAGCCTTGCGTGTCGGTGTTCGCCCCAACCTGCCGCTGGGCGATATCGAGCAAGGCCATCACCGCGCTCCGCTGGCGGCCCTCGGGATAATACGAGACGAAAGTCTTGGCCTTGTCGGCGTTCTCCGCAGTCCACGCGAAGCCTTCCCACTGCGCGCGCAGTTCGGGGGTATCGGGAGCGAGGTGACGGTCAGCCATGGGTATACCGCCGCTTGATGGTGAGGCACGACATGGTAAGCCCGATGACAAGAGCGAGCCAGACTAAGGCGTCAGCTCGGAGAAAATACCAACCGACCAGCACTGCCACAAAAGCGGCAAGCAAAATGTTTTCGACTGTTGCTGACCTCACCGGTCACACTCCCCGAACACCACGTCAATCGCGCCGATGATGGCGGTGACGTCGGGGAGCATGTGGCCGACGCTCATGAAATCCATCGCCTGGAGGTGGCTGAACGCGGTCGGGCGGATCTTGCAGCGGTAGGGTTTGTTCGACCCGTCCGAGACCAGGTAGACGCCGAACTCGCCCTTGGGGCTTTCGGTGGCGACATAGACTTCGCCCGCCGGCACGTGGAACCCTTCGGTATAGAGCTTGAAGTGGTGGATGAGCGCTTCCATCGACTGCTTCATCTCGGCGCGCCGGGGCGGCACCACCTTGCGGTCGTCGCTGGCGATCGGGCCTTCGGGCAGCTCGCGCAGGCACTGCTTCATGATCTTGGCCGACTGGCGCACTTCCTCGACGCGGACCATGAACCGGTCGTAACAGTCGCCCTTGGTGCCGACCGGCACTTCGAAATCCATTCGGTCGTAGACGTCGTACGGCTGGCTCTTGCGCAAGTCCCACGGGATGCCGCTACCGCGGATCATCGGGCCGGAGAATGCCCAGCGCACCGCATCGTCCTTGCTGACCACCGCGATGTCGACATTGCGCTGTTTGAAGATGCGGTTGTCGACCACCAGGCTCATCGCATCCTCGAACAGCCGCGGCAGGCGTGTGTCGAGCCAGTCCGCAATGTCGGTGAGGAGCTTGAGGGGTACGTCCTGATGCACGCCGCCGGGGCGGAACCACGCCATGTGCATCCGCGCGCCGCTCGCGCGTTCGAAGAAATTGAGGCAGTCCTCGCGGATCTCGAACATCCACAGGTTGGGCGTCATGGCCCCCACGTCCATCACGTGGCTGCCGAGGTTGAGCATGTGGTTGCAGATACGCGTCAGCTCGGCGAACAGCACCCGCAGGTACTGCGCGCGCACCGGCACTTTGATATTGAGCAGCTTCTCGATCGCGAGCACATAGCTGTGCTCCATCGCCAGCGGGCTGCAGTAATCGAGCCGGTCGAAGTACGGCAGCGCCTGCAAATAGGTCTTGTACTCGATCAGCTTCTCGGTCCCGCGGTGGAGCAACCCGACATGCGGATCGATCCGCTCGATGATCTCGCCGTCCAATTCCATCACCAGCCGCAGCACGCCGTGCGCGGCCGGGTGCTGGGGCCCGAAGTTGATGGTGTAGTTGGAGATGACCTCGTCACCGGTGGTCGGCGCGCTGTCGAGGGCCAGTCCAGTCATTTTCCGCACGTCCAGGTGCCGGGGCCATAACGACGTTCATGCGCCATGTTCATGCGCACGATCAGCGTTGCCGGCGCGCCAGCGGAGCCTTGCTCGACGTTCACGGTGAATTCGCCGTCGGTCATGGTCGGGCCCTTGCGCATGCCTTGGGCGCCCAAGGCATCCGCCCCAGTCAGTACCCGGTCGGTCCCGCCCATGCGGATGACCCCTTTGCCGCGAGCATGCGGGGTAGTTTCGAGCGCGGCGATCAGCAGCGTGGCGTCCTTGGTCTTGAAGCTGCAACTCAGTGCCGCATTGCCGATATCCGGCACGCGATCGGCCGCGAACGGTTCGATCCGCGGCACGGCCGAATCCTCGACCGCGACTTGCTCGTTGATTGCGGGGGACAAGCCGTTGTTCTGCTCAACGCGTGAATTTTCAGCAGCTTGCGCGGCCTGGTTGGTCGGGGCTGCCGGTTTGGACGACCCGCACGCCGACAAGGTCAGCGCAAGTAGCGCGGCTGAGGCAAGCGGCGGGACGCGCGTGGCGCCTATAATCTTGCGCGTCATTTCGCGGGTCCCTTCGGTCGCGGCTTGCGCGGATTGAGCTGAGTCGCCTGGGGTGTGTCGGGCGACTTGCCCTTGCGCGGCGCGCGTGCCGGACGGTCCTCGGTCGGCGCGGGCGCCCCGGGCTCCGGGATCGAAGTTGTTTTGGGCACCGGCTGAGCCGTGCCCTGACTGGCCTTGCCGCGCGAACCGCCATCGCCTGGCGCGACCTTGTCCGCCGCCTTGGCGTTGGCCGCCGCTCCCCCGCCCGTCTGCGCCGGAGTGTCGGTGGTTTTCGCAACCACGACCGGCGCCGGCGCGCCGGCTGATGGAGCGGCGGGCACGCCGGCCGCCTTCTCGTCACCCGGAAGCACGTAGTCGGCGCCTTCCCACGGGCTCATGAATTCGAACGTGCGGAAGTCCTGCGCCAGCGTCACCGGCTGGTAGACCACACGCTTCTCCTCCTCGGAGTAACGCAGCTCCTGATAGCCGGTCAGCGGGAAGTCCTTGCGGAAAGGGTGCCCTTCGAAGCCGTAGTCGGTGAGAATGCGGCGCAAGTCCGAATTGCCGTCGAATATCACGCCGTACAAGTCGAACACCTCGCGCTCCAACCACCCGGCGTTGGGCCATAGCGTGGTCACAGACGGTACGGGGGTATCCTCGGCGGCGCGGACCTTGACCATGATGCGGTGGTTACGCGTCAGGCTGAGCAGCATGTAGACAACCTCGAACCGCTCGGCGCGGCTCGGGTAGTCGACACCGGCTATCTCCATCAACTGCTGATAGTCGTGTTCGTCGCGCAGCAAACGGAGCGCGTCGACGATCCGCTCGCGCTCAACCCCAAATACGATCTCGCGATGCTCTTCCTTGGCCGCAAGCATCATATCGCCCAGCGCCGCCGCGAGCGTGTCCTGGACGCCCGCGTTGGACGCCATCCGGGGCGCGGGATGAAGCACTGTCGCCATGTTACCGCTCGAGCGTCCCTTCGCGGCGGATCTTCCGCTGGAGCTGCATCACGCCGTACAGCAGCGCTTCGGCGGTCGGCGGGCAGCCGGGGACGTAAATATCGACCGGCACGATCCGGTCGCACCCGCGCACCACGCTGTAGCTGTAATGATAATAGCCGCCGCCATTGGCGCAGCTGCCCATGCTGATGACGTACTTGGGGTCCGACATCTGGTCGTAAACCTTGCGCAGCGCCGGGGCCATCTTGTTGCAGAGCGTGCCGGCGACGATCATCACGTCCGACTGGCGCGGGCTGGCGCGGGGGGCGACCCCGAACCGCTCCATGTCATAGCGCGGCATGTTGACGTGGATCATCTCGACCGCGCAGCACGCCAGGCCGAAAGTCATCCACCACAACGAACCGGTGCGGGCCCACTGAAACAGCTCTTCAGTGCTGGTGATCAGGAAGCCCTTGTCGTTAACTTCGGACGTCACCGCGGTGAGGTAATTTTCGCCTGGCATGCGGATGCCGGGATGGAGCACGGAGTTCACTTGCGGGCCGCCGACGGTGGTCGCGGCGCGGTTGGCCAGTTCGTGATCGGCGGGAGTCATTCCCATTCGAGGGCCCCCTTCTTCCACGCATAGGCGAGGCCGATCGCGAGCTCGAAAAGGAACACCATCATCGTTGTCCAGCCGGCCCAGCCGGTCACGTCGAGGCTGACCGCCCACGGAAACAGGAAAGCGGCTTCAAGATCGAACACGATGAACAGGATCGCGATCAGGTAGAAGCGCACGTCGAACTGGCTGCGCGGATCCTCGAACGCGGGGAAGCCGCACTCGTACTCGCTCAACTTCTCGGCATTGGGGTTATGCGCCCCGGTCAGACGCGCAACGCCCATCGGCAGGAACACGAACGCCGACGACAGGCCCAGCGCTATCGCCAGGTAGATCAGGATTGGCAGGTACTGGCTGAGGTCGACCACGGGGGCTGTCCTTGGGGCTGACTCGCGAGGGACATTGAATCGCCGTGGCCCTAGTCCCGCGTCCGCACCCGTTCAAGGGGCCGCGGCGTTGAAATCCCGCCATTTGCCCGGCCGGCATGCCGTTTGCCCTTCGCGCGGGGCATCCCTAGATGGGCCGAACCCGACTCCGCCGCAGCAGGAACCCGCCATGGCCACTTTCAACGAATCCGATCCCGTCGTCATCCTGTCCTATGCGCGCACCCCGATGGGCGGGATGCTGGGCGCGCTGAGCGACGCTTCGGCGACCGATCTGGGCGCCACTGCGGTCAAGGCCGCGGTCGAACGCGCGGGTGTGTCTGGCGAGGATATCGACCGCATCTACATGGGCTGCGTACTCCCGGCCGGCCTCGGCCAGGCCCCGGCGCGCCAGGCCGCGCTCAAGGCCGGGCTACCCAAGTCGGTCGAGGCGACCACGGTCAACAAAGTTTGTGGATCGGGGATGCAGACCGTGATCATGGGCGCCGAAGCACTCGCCGCGGGCAGCGTCGACATGATCGTCGCGGGCGGAATGGAGAGCATGACCAACGCGCCCTACCTCCTCAAGAAACACCGCTCGGGCGCGCGCGCCGGGCATGACACCGCGTACGACCACATGTTTCTCGACGGGCTCGAGGATGCTTACGAAGCCGGCAAGGCGATGGGCAGCTTCGCGCAGTGCACCGCCGACGAATACCAGCTGACCCGGCAGGACATGGATGCGTTCTCGATCGAATCGCTGTCGCGCGCCAACGCCGCGATAACCTCGGGCGCATTCGCCGACGAGGTTGTCCCGGTGACGCTCAAGACCCGCAAGGGGGACGTGACGGTGTCCACCGACGAGCAGCCGGGCAAGGGCAATCCGGCCAAGATCCCCGAGCTAAAGGCTGCTTTCGCCAAGGAAGGCACGATCACCGCCGCGACGTCCAGCTCGATCTCGGACGGCGCCGCAGCACTGGTGTTGACGCGCGCAAGTGTCGCCAGCGCGCAAGGCAAGCAGCCAGTGGCGCGGATCGTGGCGATGGCGGCGCACGCGCAGGAGCCCAAGGACTTCACCACCGCACCGGTCGGGGCCATCCGCAAGGTGCTCGATAAGGCCGGGTGGGCGGTCGGCGACGTCGACCTGTGGGAAGTGAACGAGGCGTTCGCGTGCGTGGCGATGTTCGCGATGAAGGACATCGGCATCCCGCATGACAAGATCAACATCCACGGCGGCGCCACCGCGCTGGGCCACCCGATCGGCGCGAGCGGCAGCCGGATCCTCGTCACGCTGATCAGTGCGCTCAAACACAAGGGCCTTAAGCGCGGTGTGGCGAGCCTGTGCATTGGCGGCGGCGAAGGCACCGCCTTGGCGCTCGAACTGGTATAGCCGCCCAGCCATTCCGGCACGACCTGAACGCATCCGCGAGGTATCGCGGGCGCCGTCCGCCGGCTGTGCGATCGATTTGCCGTGTGTCGATCGCGGTGGTATGCCGCCGGCTGTCGAAAACAGGGAGACGATCATGCGCAAATTGATGTTTATCGCTGCGGCCACTCTGGCGTTGGCAGGATGCAAGAAGGCCGCCGCGCCCGACGAGGCGATGGCCCCCGCGGCGACGCCGTCGATGGCTGCGGCCACACCTGCAGCCGTGGGGACAATGTCGATGGCCGATCTGGTCGGGACGTGGGATTACACGATGGCCGACGGAACCAAAGGCAACACCGTGTTCAATGCCGACGGCAGCTACAAGGATGACGATGCGAAGGCCGGTAAGACCATTGGCCGCTTCACGATGAAAGACGGCAAGGTTTGCATGGACCCAGCGGGTGACAAGCCCGAAACCTGCGACACGCCCGGTACGCCGGGCGCCGATGGGATGATGCCCGTCACCGCCGCGGATGGATCCACGTTCATGGTCAAGAAACGCCCCGCCTGATTTCCATCGGTCGCGGTAATCGTGGGGGCGGTCCGCAAGGGCCGCCCTTCGCGCATTTAGGGATCGCCTGCGCCCCACACCCGCTCGGACTTCACCCAGCCTGCGCGATCGCCTACCGACAGCTTGCACCAGCCGTCGCTGCAGTCCCCCAGCGTGCCGACGACGCCGGGCTCGGCCTGCCATAGCAGCTTGCCCCCGCCTGCCCCGTCGCGCATCTCGGCCGCACCCTTGCCGATCACCAGCGCGGTCCGCTCGGGCTTGAGCAGCCGCGCCACAATCCACCCGCGCGTACCGTCAGGATCCTCGACCAGCCGCCAGCCTTGATTCACCCGCACCACCTTCACCGGCAAATGTGCGCGCTGATAGACCCAGGTGATCGGGAAATCCGAGCTTGGCCCGACCCGCATGTTGACCTCGCCCGCGCGAAGGCTGGCCCAGTATGGCACCTCGCGGTTCTGCGCGGCGGCGGGCACGGCCAGCAACATGGCGGTCAGCGGAAGCAAGCGGCGCATTGCTACTCATACGAACGAGGGGGCCCAAGGTTCAACCGGTCTTGCCGGAAATTCACAGCCTGCATAAAGAATTGCGCGGCAGCCGCCGAGAGAGCGGCCGAGGGAGGACGACGCAGTGCATCAAATTATCCTGGCGGCGGCTGCCGTGCCCACTGGCGACAGCGGCGATACCGGATGGATTCTGACCGCGTCAGCACTGGTCCTGCTGATGTGTCTGCCCGGTCTCGGCCTGTTCTATGGCGGATTGGTGCGGGCCAAGAACCTGCTCAGCGTTTTGCTCCAGATCGGTGCGGTCGCAGCGGTTGTCTCGCTGTTGTGGATCGTCGCCGGCTACACGCTGGCGTTCGGCGAAGGCGGCCCGTGGCTCGGCAATGGCCGCGCGGCAATGCTCGCCGATCTCGGCGCGGTGCGCGCCGGGACCGCCTTGCCAGAGAGCGCCTTTGCCCTGTTCCAGCTGACTTTCGCAGCGATCACGCCGGCGCTGATGGTCGGGGCCTGGGTCGATCGCGCACGGTTTTCGTGGGTGGTGATGTTTTGCGCGATCTGGGGCCTGGTGGTCTACGCCCCGGTCGCGCACTGGCTGTGGGGCGGTGGCTGGCTGGCGAGCATCGGCGCGCTCGATTTCGCTGGCGGGATCGTGGTCCACACCACGGCCGGCGTCTCGGCATTGGTGATCGCGCTGTTGCTGGGTAAGCGCCAAGGCTTCCCCGGCCCCGCCCTGCTGCCGCACGCGCCGGGCCTGACGATGCTCGGCGCAATGTTGCTGTGGGTCGGATGGTTCGGCTTCAACGGCGGCAGCGCGCTGACCGCCAGCGACGATGCCGCGACCGCGATCCTCAACACGCACGCCGCCGCCAGCACCGCGGCGCTGGTGTGGCTGGCGATCGAGCGGATCACTTTCGGCAAACCCACTACCGTCGGGTTCGCGACAGGCGCAATCGCGGGTCTCGCCACGATCACCCCGGCCGCGGGGTTCGTCTCGCCCGGCGCGGCGATCCTGATCGGCGCGATCGCCGCCCCGGTTTGTTACTGGGCAATCCAGCTGGTGAAGAACAAGCTGTTGATCGACGATTCGCTCGACGTATTCGCGGTCCATGGGATGGGTGGAATCCTCGGCTCGCTGCTCCTCGCGGTGTTCATGGCCAAGGGCCTGGGCGGCACTGGTTATGCAACAGGGATGGCGATGGGCACCATGCTAGGCACCCAGGCAATCGCCGTCGGGGTGGTCGCGCTCTATTCGGCCGTCGCCAGCGCCGTCATCGCGCTCGGCGTGTCGCTGTTCTTGCCAATGCGCGTCAACCTCGATGACGAACGCCAAGGCCTGGACATCGCCAGCCACGGCGAACGCGGCTGGGAGTTCGACTGACTCAATCTCCCGTCAGGATCCGGTCGACCAGTTCCTTCACCGTGGGGGTGAAATTGTTGGAGTAGAACGGGTCGGTC
Organism: Croceibacterium sp.; assembly: GCA_039927815.1. Classification (GTDB taxonomy): domain Bacteria; phylum Pseudomonadota; class Alphaproteobacteria; order Sphingomonadales; family Sphingomonadaceae; genus Croceibacterium_A. The sequence goes on from JBDSUJ010000022.1 coordinate 18,799, forward strand.
TTGAAGCGGAACGCGGCATGGCCGGCGAAAGTCAGGTTCTGCTCGGTATCGCCGCCGTGGGCGATGTCCTGGAGGGTTTTCTGGATGCAGAAGCTGCGCGGATCGGCCAAGCGGCCAGTGCTGTAATCGTCGTGGTCCTTCCATGACGAGAACCCGCAGTGCGACAAGCAGCCCATGCATGCCGCCTGGTCGTCGCGGATCGTGGCACGCTCCGCCGGGCTGACGAACACCACGGTATCATCCGGAGTCTTGAGCGCTTCGGTGTGGCCGAAGGCGGCCCACTCTCGCGCATGGTCGCGATCCTTAGGGGCGACCCAGAAATTCTTGCCTTTCACGCCGACGTCGAGCTGCACGGTATGTTCGCCGGCCTGGACTCGCGAATAGGGGATCTGGCGATGGCTGCGCGCCTCGAGATTGCGCAGGAAGGGGTTGCGGACCGCCGAGCTGTAGAATCCGGTCGGGCTGAAGCGGTGCAGCAGGATGTCGCCTTCGTCGAGCGTACGCAGGCGATCTTTCCAGCCTTGCGGGATGGGGCTTTCCGCGGTCAGCAGTGGCCGCGTACCGTACTGAAAGGCGATCTGGCCAAGCTCGGGATTGTCGATCCAGTTGTCCCACTCGCGCAGGAACCACACGCCGCCGGCCATGATGATCGGCACCGCGTCCGAAATTCCTTCCGCGCGCATGGTGTCGCGCAACGCCTTGACCCGTGGATAGGGGTCCTCGGGCGTGAGCGGATCCTCGGCATTGCTGAGGCCGTTGTGCCCCCCGGCGAGCCACGGGTCCTCGTACACCACCGCTGCCATCAGATCGCTGACCTTGTGGTAGGCGCGCTTCCATAGCGCGCGGAACGCGCGCGCCGAGCTGATGATGGGCAGGTAATTGACGTCGTACCGCTGAGCGATCTCGCTGAGCTTGTAGGGCATGCCCGCACCGCAGGTGACCCCGGCGACGAGCCCCTTGGTATTCTCAAGAACGCCTTCGAGAACTTGCTGGGCGCCGCCCATCTCCCACAAAACGTTGATATTGATCGCGCCGTTGCCGCCGGCGATGTCGTGAGCGCGGCGCACTTGTTCAACCGCGCCATCTATCGCGTAGCGGACCAGTTGCTCATGACGTTCCTTGCGCGTGAGCGCATCGTAGATCTGCGGGACGATCTTGCCCTCGGCGTCATAGCTGTCGGCGTTGACTGCGCTGACCGTGCCGATGCCGCCCGCCGCAGCCCACGCGCCGCTGCTCATGTGGTTGGTGGCAGACACGCCCTTGCCGCCCTCGATCACCGGCCAAACTTCGCGTCCACCATAAACTATGGGTCTCAAACCCCTGAATGCCATCGTCTATCCTACACTACCCGTCCCGGTGGAAGCAGCCGGTTGCTCGATTAAGTTCTGGCTGCACGGCTTGATCTGGTCAGGCTCCGGGCGAGTGCCGTCGGCCGTGAATTGGGCATAATACCCCGCCAGTTCGGGCTTGCGAACAAATTCCGAGAGCCTGAAGCCGAGCGCGGCGAATTCACAGAACAACAACTGAGGCGCGATTCCGTGCCGGTCGGTCGGGCGATCGAGATCGACCACGATCACTTGCCCGCCTTGCCGAAGCGCCGGGCGCAGTCGCCACAGGAAAGCATAGGGTTCGCCGACCTCATGATACATATGGACCAGGAAGATGCGGTCGAAGCTGTTTTCGGGCAGCTTGGGATCGATCGGAGTGCCGACCTTGGTGTACGCATTGTCGAGATGCTCGCGCTCGATCCGGTTGGCCAACCGGCTCATCGCATCGAGGTCAATGTCCTCGCCCAGCACCCGGCCGTCCTTGCCGACCCGTTCCGCGAGGCGGATGGTATAGTAGCCCTCGCCCGCCCCGATGTCGGCGACGGTCATGCCGGGGCGGATTTGCGCCAGGTCCATGACCGTCATCGCTTCGTTGCGGTCGTCGCGCTGCTCTTCGGTTGAAAACGTCGTACCGGCGAGCTTCGAAACCGGCCGATCCGCGCGGGGGAAGCCTCGCGCCGCTGGCGCACGCCCAGCCTGAGGGTCGGGCGAACAGGCCGCCAGGCCGATTACCAGCAACAGGGACAAGCGTGACATCACGTGCCGCGGCTTAGCGATTTGCGCTGAAGCTGGCAAAGCCGCCCGCGCCGCGCTCAGTCGACATCCTCCACTTCGATCGTCTCGCCGGTTACGCGCTGGGCCAGCGCGGCGGCGATGAAATCGTTGATTTCCCCGTCGAGTACATCGCCCGGGCTGGTCGAAGTAACTCCGGTGCGCAAATCCTTCACCAGCTGGTACGGCTGGAGCACGTAGCTGCGAATCTGATGCCCCCAGCCGATTTCGGTCTTCTCCTGGTATTCGCCCGCGGCGACCGCCTCGCGCAGCGCCATCTCGCGTTCGTAGAGCCGGGCCTTGAGCATGTTCATCGCGGTCGCGCGGTTCTTGTGCTGGCTGCGATCGTTCTGGCTGGCGACAACCACACCGGTGGGCAAGTGAGTGATCCGCACCGCGCTGTCAGTGGTGTTGATGTGCTGCCCGCCCGCGCCGCTGGCGCGGTAGGTGTCGATCCGCAGATCGCCGTCATTGATGTCGATATCGACGGTGTCGTCGATCACCGGGTAGACCCACACCGAACTGAAGCTGGTGTGGCGCCGGGCCGCGCTGTCATAGGGGCTGATCCGGACCAGCCGGTGCACGCCGCTTTCGGTCTTGGCATAGCCATAGGCGTTCTCGCCTTTGATCTGGAGCGTGGCCGACTTGATCCCGGCCTGTTCGCCGGCCTGGTACTCGACGGTCTCGACCTTGTAGCCCTTGCGCTCGGCCCACCGCGCATACATCCGGAAGAGCATTTCGGCCCAGTCCTGGCTCTCGGTACCGCCGGCCCCAGCATGCACTTCGAGGTAGGTATCGTTGGCGTCAACTTCGCCCGACAGCAGCGCGGTGACTTTGTCCGCATCGGCCCGCTCGGCCAGCCGCTTGAGCGATTGCAACCCGTCGGCCACGACCGCGTCGTCGCCCTCGGATTCGCCCATTTCGACAAACTCGACCGCGTCGGCCATCTCGCTGGAGATTTCGTTCACCGTGCCGATTGATGCCTCCAGCCGGCGCCGCTCGCGCATGATGTCCTCGGCCTGCTTGGGGTTGTTCCACAGCGACGGGTCCTCGACCCGCGCATTGAGCTCGTCGAGACGGCGCAGCGCGCGCTCCCAGTCGAGGCTGCGGCGCACCAGCGCCAACGCCGCATCGATACGCTCGATATGGGCCTGCCCCTCGGCACGCATCGTCAAAACTCCGTCGAATGAAGGCGCGGCCCCTAGCCCAGTGGCTCGGTCACGGCAATCGCCGACCCGGAGCCGCTAGCGAGCCGCCGCCTCCCTAACGCCGCCTGGGACAGGGAACTCAGCCCTTTTTGAGCGCCTGGACGGCCTCAAGGCTCTTGGCGATATGGTCTTGCGGCTGCATGGCCGAATACGCCATCACGATCTTGCCCTTGCGGTCGATCACGTACGTAGTGCGATCGGTCCAACCCTTGGGATGGCCCTTGATCGCGACATCATAATCGGCAGTGATCTTGGTGGTCGAAGCAGCGACGGGAAACTGCCCCGCACAAGTCTTGGCCGAAAATTCGGTCAACTGGTCGACATTGCCCGCCGTGACCCCGACCACTGTCGCGCCAGCCTTCCGAAACTTCGGCATCGCCGTGGCGAACGCCTGCGCTTCGATGCTGCAGCCCGGGGTGAACGCGGCCGGGAAGAAGTAGAGCACGACCGGCCCTTTCTTCAACTCCTTGGTCAAATCGAAGGTGATTGGCTTGCCGGCTTTCGCGCCCGTGGTGACGAACGCTGGCGCGGTCACACCCGTCACCAGCGCAGCATCGAGCGGCGCAGCGGAAAATGCCAGCGCGGCGAGCGCGGCGGCAAGGATAACGGGGCGTGTTGTCATGTCAGGCTGGCCTCCAAAATAGCGGCGTGAGTATGCGCGGCATTGTGGACCAAGTCCACAAGTTGGCATGGACCTGGCCTTAATAGAGCCCGCCCTGGTCCTCGACGAAGTCGGTCCCTTCTTCGTCCCGCGCGACCTTGGACCGGGCGGCTCCCGCGACGGGCGCGGCTTCGGCCCGGCGAATCTGCTCGAGAATCGTTTCGCGCAATTGATCGGCCTGGTCCTGCCGGCTCGGCCGCTTGGGTTCGGTATCGGGCTTGAAGGCCTCCCAGATCACCGACGCGGTCGGTTCGTCCGTCGGCCAGGCATCGAACACCCGGCCCCCGCCCCGGCGATCGATCCGCACCATGCGAATGCCGGGTGGCGCCAGGAACGGCTGGCCATTCCACTTGGCGCGGGTATCCTGGACAAACTGCTTGAATATCGGTGCCGCGATCCGCCCACCCTGCGCCCAGCTACCCAGATTGCGCGGCTGGTCAAAGCCGACATAAATCCCGCCGATGATGTCGGGCGAACCGCCCACGAACCACACATTGGTGGGGCCATTGGTGGTGCCCGTCTTGCCCGCCAGCGGGATGTTGAGGTCACGCAGCGTCACGGCGGTACCGCGCTGGACCACGCCTTCCATCATGTGAAGCACTTGGTAAGCCGTGCGCGGTTCGAGCACTTGCTTGCCGCGCTCGGCAAAGCGCGGCATTGGCTTGCCGTCCCACTGCGCCATGTTGCACCCCGTGCAATCGCGCTCGTCAGCGCGCCAGATCACTTTACCGCGGCGGTCTTGGACGTAGTCGATCAGTGTCGGGGGATGCTGCAAGCCGTGATTGAACAGCGCCGAATAGGCGGCGACCATCCGCTGGACCGTGGTGTCGCCGGCGCCGAGCGCGTAGGACAGGTAATTCTCGTACGTGCCGATTCCGACCCGCTTCAAGGTGCGCGTTACGTTCTCCATCCCAGTGTCGGCCGCGATGTGGACCGTCATCAGGTTGCGCGACTGCTCAAGCCCCCAGCGCATGGTGTGTTCGCCCCCGCCGCCCTCGTTATTGAAGTTGCGGAAACATTTCTGGCCCAGACCGGCGCCCTGGTAGACGCAGAACTGCGTGTCCGGGACCATTGTCGCCGGGGTCATGCCATAATCGAGCGCGGTCGCGTAGACGAACGGCTTGATCGTCGAGCCGGGCTGGCGCAGCGCCTGGGTCGCGCGGTTGAACGAGCCGAGGCGCGCATCGAACCCGCCCTGCATCGCCATGATCCGTCCATTGTGCGGGTCCTCGACCAGGAAACCGCCGCCGACCTCGGGCACGGTCCGCACCACGTATCCTCCGGCAGCCGGCGCGACGGCGGTTACATCGCCGACCTTGAGCGCATCGGGCAGTCCAGAAAGCGGCGCGTCGGTGCCGTCGGCGAACCCGACCGTTGCGGCGGGACCGCTCCGCTGGGTAACCACGCCGACGCGCCAGTTCTGATAGCTGACGCCTATGTTGGAACCAGCAAGCTGGCCCGTGAGCGCGCCCCGCGAGCGATCAAGCCAGGCGATCGGCTTGCTCCACGCCTTGCCGGCGGAATAGCGCAGCAGGCCCGCCCGCAGCGCCTTCTGCGCGGCCGTCTGCATCCCGGTATCGAGCGAGGTCCTTACCCACAGCCCGCCGGCGTAAACGCTGTGCGGGCCGTTCTCGGCCTGCTCCCCGTATTTGGCGATCAGCTGGCGGCGGACTTCTTCCAGGAAGTATCCCGCATCCGCCGAGGCCAGCTCAGGCTGCTGGCTGATGTAGCCCAGGGGCATGCCCTTGGCGGCGGCCGCCTGAGCTGCGGTGATATGGCCGTTGCGGGTCATCTGATCGAGCACGAAGTTGCGCCGCTGGATCGCCAGATCCGCGTGCCGCGCCCGGCTGTAAGTCTCCGGCGCCTTGGGCAGGATCGCGAGAAACGCCATCTCATGCAGCTGCAGATCGCCAACATCCTTGTTGAAATAGGCCCGGCTGGCCGCCTGCACGCCGAAGCTGCGGCGACCGAGCGGAATTTCGTTGAGATAGAGCTCCATGATCTCGCGCTTGGACAGCACCCCTTCGATGCGCCGGGCGAGGATCATTTCCTTGAGCTTGCGAGTCACCGAGTAGGCATTGCCGACCAGGATATTCTTCGCGACCTGCTGGGTAATCGTCGAGCCACCCTTGGCACGTTCGCCGCTGCCGAATTTAATCACATAGTCGAACACCGCGCCGACGAAGCCGGGGATGTCGATCCCGCCGTGGGTCCAGAAGGTGCGGTCTTCGGCTGAGGTGTAGGCATTGACCAGCTGCGGCGGGAAATCCTTGAATTGCAGCTGGACGCGGCGTTCCCGTGCGTAACTGTGGACTATCTCGCCATCGACCCCGCGCACTACCGTCGGCAGCGGCGGCTCATAGCTCAGCAGCGTGCGCGCGTCGGGCAGGCCGCGTGCCAGGGCGATCCACGCGGCCAGGAATAACACCACGAGCGCGAGCAGGCCGATCGCCGACCGGCGAAACCAGCGCCGGGTGCGCCATGATTCGCCGACCCACGCCACACCGACGCTTGCCTCGCGCCGGATGCGGTAGTGAAACGGCTCGGCGCCGGGCTGGTCAGTTTCGGCCATGCTGGGGCCCCTTAGCACGGCGATTCCGCCTCACGCCAGATCGATGCGATCAGGTGCCTGACTGTCTTGCAAAATAGACCCGGATCGCGCGTGCCATGACCTGGGCAAAACGCTGCTGGCCCGCGGGCGAGGCGAGCCGCCCGGCTTCTTCGGGATTGGAGATGAACCCCGCTTCGAACAACGCGCTGGGGACGTCGGGGGATTTGAGCACCGCGAGCGCGGCCGAACGCAACGGTTGCGGATGAAAGATGAGCAGACCCTGCCCTTCGCGCAGCACCAGGCCGGCGAATTCGTCTGACTTCTCCTGCGTGCGGCGCTGTGACAGCTCGACCAGGATCGCGTTGACGCTGTCGTTTTGCTCGCGCAGCCGTACGCCGTTGACCCGATCGGCGCTGTTTTCGCGCGCGGCGAAGCGCGCGGCCGCTTCGCTCGATGCGCCCTCCGACAACGTGTATACGCTGGCCCCGCTGATCAGCTCCTTTTCGCCCGCGGAATCGGCATGGATCGACAGGAACAGATCGGCGCCGAGCTGGCGGGCGATCTCGGCACGCTCTTCCAGCACCAGGAATTTGTCCTCGTCGCGGGTCATCGCCACGCGGACGCCCCCGCCCCGCACCAGCGTATCGCGCAGCGCGCGCGCCAGCGACAGGGCGAGCGTCTTTTCGCGAAATCCGGTCCCCGATGCGCCGGGGTCGTGCCCGCCGTGCCCCGCATCGATTACCACCAGCGGGCGTGACGGATCCTGCGGCCCGGCGATTGGCGGAAGGCCAAGGTGGATGCCGGGATCGGGCAACTCGATCCTTATCACGTATCCGCGCCCGAGCAGCGGGGCGTGCACTCCCAGTTGTTGGCCGACTACATACAAAATCGCGAGCAGCAGCACGGGCGCGGCAAACACGCCCGCGATCTGCAGGCTGCGGGTCAAAGGGCTTGGCTCGATCATCGGTGCATCCAACCGCGAACCAACGCAAGTTTGCGCATTCGCGCAATATGGTTGCCGATGGTTTCCCCCGATGCTAGCTAACAAACCGTCCGAAATGCTCATTCAAGGGGCTCGCCGGACCGGCCGGGCCGTCGTCCTGACGGGCCCGGGCATGCTTACAGGTTGATGCCGTAATGAGAAGCAAGAGCCATTTCGCCATGCCGCAGCCAACGGGTTGCGACGCGGCGGGAGCCTCTTTCGCGCAGACAGACGCCCTGCGCCTTCGCCTTGCGGCAGACACGTTCCGCAGCGCCTCCCCCGTTCGGGTCGGGGGCGCATCCAGACTGGGCGCAGCCGGACGGTTCCGGGGCGCAATCCACACATATCGGCACGTTTCGGCCCGGGTCCTGTCGTCATTGGCAGCACCCCCGGGGACCGCGCGCGCCCGGAGACTAATACATGGCTACGCGCATGCTAATCGATGCGCGCCACCCGGAAGAAACACGGGTGGCGGTGCTCAAGGGCAACCGGATTGAGGAATTCGATTTTGAATCTGCCGAACACAAGCAGATCAAAGGCAATATTTATCTCGCCAAGGTAACCCGGGTCGAAGCATCGCTGCAGGCGGCATTCGTTGATTTCGGCGGCAATCGCCACGGCTTCCTCGCCTTCAGCGAAATCCACCCTGACTATTACCAGATCCCGGCGGCCGACCGCGCTGCGCTGCTCGCCGAAGAGCAGGAGCACGCCGAGGAAGAAGCCGCGTTGCGCGCCGCTGAAGACGAATTCGGCGATCCTTTCGACGACGGCGACGAGCACGACGAGCACGACGATCTTGAAGAGCACGACGGGGTCGAGGAAATCGACACTAGCGAGAAGGACGAGGTCGCCACCATCGAAGACGGCCACGTCGATGATAGCGACGTCGGGAGCGAAGACAGCGATCAGGCGGACGAAGGCGACGAGACGGGCGACGTCGAAGACGGCGAGCAGGGCCGCGGGCGCCGCGGGCGTGGCCGCCGCCAAGGCCGTTCGGGCGGCGCGCGGGCCAAGGAAGCCGATGAGCTTCGCGCCAAGCGCCAGGCGCTGCGCCGCCGCTACAAGATCCAGGATGTGATCCAGCGCCGCCAGGTGCTGCTGGTCCAGGTCGTCAAGGAAGAGCGCGGCAACAAGGGCGCGGCGCTGACGACATATCTCAGCCTCGCCGGCCGCTATTGCGTGCTGATGCCGAATTCGAGCCACGGCGGCGGTATCAGCCGCAAAATCAGCTCGGTCGGTGATCGCAAGCGGCTCAAATCGATCGTCGGCGAACTGAGCCTGCCGCGCAGCATGGGCCTCATCGTCCGCACCGCGGGCCTCCAGCGGACCAAGAGCGAGATCAAGCGCGACTTCGATTATCTCGCCCGGGTGTGGGACGAGATCCGCGAGCGCACACTGGGATCGAGCGCACCGGCGGTGATTCACTCCGACAGCGACCTGATCAAGCGCGCGATCCGCGACATCTACAACAAGGAAATCGAGGAAGTCGTAGTCGAAGGCGACGAAGGCTATCGCTCCGCCCGCGCCTTCATGAAGCTGCTGATGCCGAGCCACATGAAACGGGTGAAGCAATATGCCGATCCTGTGCCGCTGTATCAGCGCTACGGCGCGGAAGATCAGCTGTCGGCGATGTACGAGCCGGTCGTCCAACTGAAGAGCGGCGGCTACCTGGTGATCAACCCGACCGAGGCGCTTGTCTCGATCGACATCAACTCCGGCCGCTCGACCAAGGAACACGGGATCGAAGCGACCGCGCTCAACACCAACCTCGAAGCCGCGCGTGAGATCGCGCGCCAGTTGCGCCTGCGCGACATGGCCGGGCTGGTGGTTATCGACTTCATCGACATGGAGCACAGCTCCAACATCCGTAAGGTCGAAAAAGCGCTTAAGGACGCGCTCAAGCACGATCGCGCGCGTATCCAGGTCGGGCGCATATCGAGCTTCGGGCTGATGGAGATGAGCCGCCAGCGCCTGCGCACCGGCGTGCTCGAAGCCAGCACCCGCTCGTGCCCACATTGCGACGGCACCGGTCTGGTCCGCACCGCCAGTTCGGCCGGGCTGTCGGCCCTGCGCCTGATCGAGGATGAGGCGGCCAAGGGCAAAGGCATCACGATCACGCTTTACGCCTCGACCGAGGCGGCGGTTTATTTGCTCAACGCCAAGCGCGCCGACTTGCATGAGATCGAGGTGCGCTACGGGGTGACGGTCGAAGTCCTCCCCGAAGGCGAGGAAGAAGGCTCCAAGATGCGGGTCGCCAGTTCGGGCCCGCGCCCGACTACGGTACCCCGGTTCGAACCGATCGCCGACGACGTCGAGGACGACTTCATCGAAGAGCCGGAAGAAGAGGACGAGGGCGAGCCGGAGGAGCGCGAGGAGCGCGCCGAACGACCAGACCATTCGCGCGAGCACGAGGCCGACGGGGATGGCAGGGGCAAGAGGCGCCGCCGGCGCCGCGGCGGGCGTGGACGCGACCGTGAAGATCGTCCGGAAGGTGAGGACGCAACCAGCGACGCGCCGCGCGCGGACTCCGACGATGAGGGCGCCAGCGACGATAGCGCTGAAGAGCGGCCCGAACAGGACGCCATCGCGGGCGAAGATCGGCCCAAGAAGCGCCGCCGCCGGGGCGGACGCCGGCGGCGCCGCCAAGGCGAACCCGGCAGCGACGACGATGCCGGCAACACTTCTGACGCCGAAGCCGGTGAGGCAATTGATGAGGCGGCGAGCGAGCCTGCCGTAGCGACCGACGACGCCGCTCCGGAGCCCGACGAAGCCCCTGCGCCCAAGCCGCGCTCGCGCCGCAAGAAGGCGGTCGTGAGTGAGCCGCAACAAACGGCCGCAAGCGAAGAGGCCGTTGCCGCCGAACCCGAGGCCACGCCCGAGCCCAAGCCACGCTCGCGGCGCAAATCTGCCGCTGCTGCAGAAGCCGCGCCTGCTGCGGAAGACGCGCCAGTTGCCGAGGCGCCCGCTAAACCCAAACGAGCGCGCAAGAAAGCGGCCGAGCCGAACGAAACCGAAACCGCTCCAATCACCGAGCCGGCGCTGGCCGAGGGCCAACCCGCCGGCGACGGCGATGGCGCCAAGCGCGGCGGCTGGTGGCAACGGACTTTCGGGCAGTGACCCGCAGGTAAGGGGCATGCCTCGCGGATGTCGGCTGACGCGGTTATGGCCGCGTCAGCCGGGCGCCGCAGCCCCGACTGTCGCGGCGCGCGTGCCTGCTTGCCCTCGCTTCTCGGATCGCTAGATAGGCCCTCAGCAAGGATCCCCGATGGCCACGTTTACCCTGCCGAAGAACAGCAAGATCACCGGCCAGAGCCGCGAGCACACCTCGCCCGACGCCAAGCGCGTGCAGCGTTTCAAGATCTATCGGTGGGACCCCGACAGCGGTGAAAACCCGCGTTACGACCGCTTCGAAATCGATCTCGACGAATGCGGACCGATGGTTCTGGATGCGCTGATCAAGATCAAGAACGAGGTCGATCCGACCCTGACCTTTCGCCGTTCGTGCCGCGAAGGCATCTGCGGCTCGTGCTCGATGAACATGAACGGCGCCAACGGGCTCGCCTGCACCACGGCGATGGAAGACCTGAACGGCGAGATTCGCGTCACGCCGCTGCCGCACATGGAAGTGATCAAGGACCTGGTCCCCGACTTCACGCACTTTTACGCCCAATACGCCTCGATCAAACCGTGGCTGCAGACCGTCTCGACCACCCCGAGCGGCAAGGAGCGGTTGCAAAGCCCCGCACAGCGGGAGCAGCTCGATGGGCTGTACGAATGCATCCTATGCGCGTGCTGCTCGACCGCGTGCCCCAGTTACTGGTGGAATTCTGACCGCTTCCTGGGCCCGGCGATCCTGCTCCAGGCCTATCGCTGGCTGGCCGACAGCCGCGACGAAATGGCCGGCGAGCGGCTCGAGCAGCTCGAGGATCCGTTCCGCCTGTATCGCTGCCACACCATCATGAATTGCGCCAACGTGTGCCCCAAGGGGCTCAACCCGGCCAAGGCCATCGCCGAGATCAAGAAGCTGCAAGTGGAGCGGCACGGCTGAGCGGGTTCAGCGAGCGCTACCGCGCGCTGCTCGTCACCGGCGAGCTTAAGCCCGACCCGGACCAGTTGCGCGCCGTCGCCCGGCTGACCGCGCTACAGCGCGAACTGGAAGGCGAGCGTGGCGGGTTCCTGGCCCGCTTCCGCAAGCCCAAACCGATCCGCGGCGCCTACCTGTGGGGCGGCGTCGGCCGGGGCAAGTCGATGCTGATGGACCTGTTCCACGCAACGCTCGCGATCGAAACCAAACGTCGGGTTCATTTCCACGCCTTCATGATCGAGGTCCACCAGCGGCTCAAGGAAGCACGGGAAAGCGAGACCGGCGACCCGATCCCGCCCGTCGCCGCCGCGCTGGCCAAGGACATGCGGTGCCTCGCGTTTGATGAACTGGTGGTCAACAACAGCGCCGACGCGATGATCATGAGCCGGCTGTTCCGCGCGCTGATCTGTGACGAGGGCGTGACGCTCGTCGCGACCTCTAACCGCCCGCCACGCGACCTTTACAAGGACGGACTCAACCGCGAGCATTTTCTGCCGTTCATCGATTTGATCGAGCGCGAGTTGGACGTGTTCGGGCTCAACGGCCCGACCGATTACCGGCTCGACCGGATCGGGGGGATGGCCAGCTGGTACGCGCCAGCAGACGGAGCCGCGACCGCGCACTTGCGCGAGCTGTTCTTCCGCCTGACCGACTTCTCACCCGACGACGCCGCCAACGTCCCGTCGTGCAAGCTACAAGTCGGCGCAAGCAGGACACTGCACGTGCCCAAATGCCTCAAGGGCGTGGCGGTGTTCAGCTTCAAGCGGTTGTGCGGCGATGCGCGCGGCGCGCCCGATTACCTGGCCATCGCGCGGGCTTTCCACACTGTGATCGTGGTTGGCATTCCGCTGATGGGGCCCGACATGCGCAACGAGGCCGCGCGGTTCGTTACTCTGGTCGACGAATTGTACGAGCACCGTGTCAAGTTGTTCGCATCCGCCGCCGTCGCGCCCGAAGCGCTCTATCCAGCCGGTGACGGGAGCTTCGAATTTGCTCGCACCACCAGCCGCCTGATCGAGATGCAGAGCGCGGATTACATGGCACAAGGTCACGGCACAGAGTAAGGCCGAAGTCAGTTACCTGGAGGAAGTTCGACCATGCTGGTTACAACAACCGAAAACGTCGCCGGCCGCGAAACGATCGAAACCATCGGCCAGGTCTTTGGCGTGGTCGTGCGCAGCCGCGGGATCGGCGGCAACATCATGGCGGGGCTGCGCTCAATCGTCGGCGGGGAAATCAAGGAATACACCGCGCTGGTCGAGGACACCCGCCGCCACGCGATCGATCGGCTGGTCATGAACGCCCAACTGATGGGCGCCGATGCGGTCGTGATGATGCGCTTCGATTCCGGCGAAATCGCCAAAGCGATGAACGAAGTCGTTGCGTATGGCACGGCCGTGAAGCTGGCCTCGGCGTGACCAGCAACGCCCGCTTGGTTGTGTTCGCGCTCGGCGCGCTCGCCCTGGCCGCGGGCGTGATGCTGATGATGCTGACCGGCGGCGGCGGCATCGGCCTGACCCTGATCGGCGCGGCGGTCATCGCCAGCGTGGCGCTGGAACGCCGCTATGGGCAGCCCGGCGCCCCGACCAATGTGCCGCTACCGCACTTCGAACCCACTCGGGAACGGTTCGTCGATCACGAGACCGACCGGTTGCTCGAGGTATGGGTCGATCCTCTGACCGGGGAGCGACGTTACGAACCAGCTCCGCGAGACGATAAGTTGATCGAGACCTAGGCGGCCCGATCGGCCATCTGGACGCGCTGCTGGGCGCGTACCAGCCGGTTCATGATCTTCAAATCGCTCTCGCCAAGCTGCAGAGCCGCGTCGGCCCACAAATCGACGATCCGCTTGAGCTCCTCAATCGCAATCGGGTGTGTCAGCTTCATCGCGCGGCGCGCATTGACCAGTCCGGGGTGGCGCCGCTCCGACTTGCGAACGAAGTCCTTGCACGCCGCTACGCCCTCGCCTCGCGGAGCGATGAAATGCACCAGCCCGAGTTCATGCATCTCCGCCGCGCTGAAAGTCTGGTTGGAAACGATCAACCGATCAGCGATCGCGGTGCCTAGCTTGCGCGACAAAAGCGCGTGTGCGCCCATTCCCGGGAACAGCCCGAACAGCATCTCGGGAAAGCCGAAAGTCGCGTCTTCCTCGGCCACGATGTAGTCGAACGACAACAGCGCCTCGAACCCGCCGCCGAGCGCGGCCCCCTGGACCAGGCCGATGGTAAGCAGCGGCAAATCGAGCGAGCTCATATTGCGATGGAGGATGTCGACACATCGATAGCCGTAACGGGCCAACCCATCGCGGTCCCGCTCCCGGATCAGGCGCTGGAACAGCTCAAGGTCGCCCCCGAAGCAAAACACGCCTGGAGAGCGGCTCCCGAGAACCAGGTATCGCAACGGAGTCTGGCCGGGACCGAAGTTCTCGATGATCAGCCTTTGCCAGACTTCGAAGTCGTGCAGCGTCGCGGGAGTAAAGCTTGGCCGGCCCGACGGCCGCATGAAAGTCCACAGCGTTGCGATGTCCGACTGGTACAGGCAGTCCAATTCGGACAAATCGAACAATTGGCGATCAATCGAGCGGTGATTGGCGCTATCGCGGAGCAGATATTCGTCGCCAGTTCCAAAGGAAAGTGCTGAATTGTCAGACTCTGCCGCAGCGTCATTCATGCGATCCAAATGACCAGTGACCCGGTCCATAAATGCGACCCCCCGCGGTTAAACAAGCATGGTGCCCGGCAGATTGTTGTTGTGGGCATCAGCAAGCTATCACGGCGGACTCTTCTGGCAATGCAGAAGTAACCTTATATTAATCATTCATATGTCGACCGTTCCCGAAATGGCACAGTCGAAACACGATTAATTCGGTGATCAGGTGCCGTCCTAGGCGGCAACGCCGAGCTGCTCGAGCGACCGGTCGAGCATCAGCATCTGCCAGAGCAGGCGCGAGTGATCGGCAACTCCCGCGATGTGACTGTCGGTCATCGCACGCAAAACATCGCTGTCGAACCAGCCGGTCCGCGCAAGTCCGGAGCTCGTTGAGATCGCCCGCGCTTTGCCCGCCAGCGGTCCACGCAACCACTGCGCGATCGGTGTCACGAAGCCCTGCTTTGGCCGATACAGGATGTTGTCCGGCAAGTAGCGGCGCATCGCCCGCTTCATCAGCCATTTGCCCTGACGGCCTCGCACCCGCACGCTGTCGGGCAGCGTCGCGGCGAATTCGATCAGACGGTGATCGAGCAGCGGCTCGCGTGCCTCCAGGCTGACCGCCATGCTGGTGCGATCGACCTTGGTGAGGATGTCGCCCGGAAGCCAAAACTTCAGGTCGGCATATTGCGCCCGGTCGAGACCGGTGTGCGCTGGCGCGCCGTCCATCAGGTCGATCAGCGGCTGCTCGGCCCGATAATCGCCCAAAGTCCGGCGAAGGCCGTCCGAATAAAGGCTGGCGCGCAATTCCGGCGGGACGACCGACAACGCGCGCGCGTATCCCTCGGCCCCCGAGCCGGCCAGCGAGAGCAGCGTCGACTTGGCCCGCAGCGGCCGCGGCGCCCAGTCGGCTTTCGGCCAGCCCCGGCCCAGCGGACCGAGGATGCGGCTCCGCACGCCTGCCGGCAGGATGCCGCGCACGCGTTCTTCGTGCGTGTGAAAAACGTGCCTCCTGTATCCCGCCAGGGCCTCGTCCGCGCCGTCTCCGGACAGGGCCACGGTGACATTTTCACGGGCCAGCTGGCACACTCTCCAGGTCGGCAAGGCCGAGGCATCGGCGAACGGTTCGTCGAACATCGCGGCAATCGTGCCAATCGCATCGAACTGGTCGGCGGACACTTTGCGGGTGCGATGATCGGTGCCGAAGAGGTCAGCGACTTGCCTGGCGTAAGCGGTCTCATCGAGCCCGGCGACATCGAACCCGATCGAACACGTGTGGACAGGATCGCGGCTCGCCTCGGCCATGAGCGCGACGACCGACGAGGAATCGACCCCGCCGGACAGGAATGCACCGAGCGGCACGTCGGCGGTCATCCGGCTGGTCACCGCTTCGCGCAAGCGGTGGAGCAACTCCGCCTCGAGGTCGCGTTCGGATTCCTTGCGACGCTCTGTGAACGAAACGTCCCACCAGCGCTGCGACGCGCTCTGTGCCGCGCCGTGCCTGAGCACGCGGAAGTGGCCGGCGGGCAGTTTCTCGACGCCCTTGAGGATCGAGCGATGATCGGGGACGTATCCCCAAGTCATGTAGTCCTCGATGGCGAGCGGATCGATTTCACGGCGCAGCAGCGGATGGGCCAGCAGTCCCTTGAGCTCGGACGCGAACGCCAAGCTGCCGTCGGACAAATGCGCCATGAATAACGGCTTCACCCCGAGGCGGTCGCGCGCCAGGAACAGCGTGCGGGCGTGGCGGTCATAAATTGCGAACGCGAACATCCCGTGCAGGTGCTCCAGGCACCCGGTGCCCCACTGCTGCCACGCGGCGAGGATGACCTCGCTGTCGCCATCGGTGCGAAATGTCGCGCCCAGCGCGGTCAGTTCGCGCCGCAGTTCGCGGAAATTGTAGATCTCGCCATTGAACACCAGCATCGCCCGGCCGTCGGCCGAGGGCATCGGCTGGGGCGATCCGGCCAGATCGATGATTGCCAGACGGCGGAAGCCCAGGCCCACGCCCGGCGCGGTCCACACGCCGGAATCATCGGGCCCGCGATGGACCAGCGCGTCGCACATCCGCTCGACCCGGGCGGGATCGACCGGCTTGATCGTTCCGCAATGAAAGATTCCGGCAATCCCGCACATTGGCCGTGGCCGTTACGGCTGCCCGGCGGCGGCGGCAAGGAACGCTTCGTCGGGAAGTCTGATGGCGTCGCCCAGCAGCGCGCTCCCGCCCGCGAGCGCCAGCACCGCCGCGACCGCTGCCCAACCCGGCATACGGTAGCTTACCACCCGAGCGAGCCACGGATTGCACAGCAGCGCTGGAACATCGACGAGCGGATCGTGGGGCGAGCGATCGAAACAACGCCACGCTGCGCCCAGCAGCGCCGCCATGACCAGCGCGAAGAAAATCCACCCGTAGACAATGTGATCGAACCCGGCGGCGAACTGCACGCCCTGGCTCTGCGCGATGTAGATGGTACCCCACGCCCGCACCCCGTTGGCCAGAATCGGAACGACCACCGCGGCCGCCATAAACAGCGCCCGGCGCTTCCAGCTGACGAACCCAAGATGCGCGGCCAGCGCGCCGAGCGCGACCATGGCGACCAGGAATTTCACCCCCGAGCACGCCTCCGCCACCTTGAACAGCCCGCCGGGCGTGGCGATTAACACCCCGTCGAGCTGGGCTGCGACGCCGCTGGCGTGGCTCAGAGCGACGGCAATATGTGCGGTTACGAGTTGCAGCGCGGGCACGATTTCGTCTCCGAACGGCACCAGGAACAACATGTACCCGAGCGGAAACAGCAGGCCGTAAGCGACGCGCGGTCCGAGCAAGGCCATCACCGCGGCCTGCAGCATCACGACCGCGCCAGCCTGCGCGAACAGGTTGATATCGGCTATCGTGCCCGCTACCCACGTCAGCAGGCCCGCCCCCAGCCACAAAAGCCCGGGCCACCACGTGCTTGGCGAAAGCCTGGACAGCTCGGTCCATCGCAAGCGCACCAGCCACGCCAGAACGGGCGGGATCAGCAGGATGTGATTGTAAGTCGAGGCGTTCCACCATTGGCGTGCCATTTCCGCCCAATCGCCCGCCGTGAGCACAAGCAATCCGGCCCCCGCACAAGCGAGCTGAAGCAAGGGGCGCTGCCAATCGCGAGGTATCGCAGGTCGCCCTTTCGGCGCAGCGGGCAGCGCCAGATCACGCGGCATGACGAGCGCCTGTCGGTAGCGCGCGGCCAACGATCGCCGGCAGCCGGGCAAACATGGCCGACCAGCTCATCCGCTCGACCACGAAACGCCGCGCCGACTGCCCCAGCGTGTCGGCCACGGCGCGGTTGGCGAGCAGATCGAACGCGCGAGCGATGAGGGCTCTATCGGTGTCGGCAATCGCGAAGTGGTGGCCGTCGACAGCATCGATACCGGTTGCAGCCCCGGGGGTCAGCAGGACCGGCCGCGCCATCGCCATCGCCTCGAGAACCTTGTTCTGTACGCCGCGCGCGATTTCCAGCGGTACCATGACAAGATCGGCTGCGGCCAGGAACGGACGCACATCCGCGACTTCGCCCCACACACGCACCCCGCCCACACCGTCGTGGCGCTTGAGCCCGGCGGTGGGCGCGCGGCCCACCACATGGAACATCG
>JBDSUJ010000023.1:0-10836 GCA_039927815.1 Croceibacterium sp.
AAACTCTCAAGTTTGTGTCACACACCCTGCCGGCACGATCTCGCGATCGCTGACCGGCGAGGCATGAGCTTCAAGGAGCCGATACCTGCACTATCAAACGTAATGGATACGAAGGACAATGTATGGCACGGCTTAAATTAACCGGTATCCGGAGCCTTAAAACCCCCGGACCGGGCGCCGTCGCCCACATGTCCCTTCATCAAAAACCGACAATGTCAAAGAGCCGTCAACAAAAGAGGCGGACAGCGAGGCCTCCCCGATTTACACCGGGGGACCGGTTGTCCGTTCTAAGTTGGCGACCGAAGCGCTTGAGCCAGTGCGAAACCGGCAGCACCGCCTCGGTGGAGGGGCATATATGGAGGGGTTCGGATTCGGTCAACGCCTTTTTGCAATTTTGTTACGTCGGCTGTTGGCCACCCCCATTGCCTCGACCTAATTGGCGAATTTCCGGTATATTTCAAGGATCAGGCGGCCCGCTCGAGCTAGGAATCCGCATCGCCGGCGCGCCGCTAAACCAAATCTTATCCGCCTCGCGTTAACCCCGTCGCCATGGTTGTCCCCCCCGCCCTGACCGCAAGCGCCGCGCGCGTTGCGGTGATCGTGCCTGCCTACGGCGTGGCGCACCTTGTCGGCGAGGCGCTTGATTCATTGCGGGCGCAGACCCTGGCCGAGTGGGAATGCGTGGTGATCGACGACGGGGCATACGATGATGTGGCCGGTGCCGTGGCGCCCTTCCTGGCGGACCCGCGCATCCGCTTCATGGCCACCCCCAACGGCGGCGTCGGGTGCGCGCGCAACCGCGCAATCGCTGCGACCGACGCGCCTTACCTGACGCTGCTCGATGGCGACGACATGCTGCGGCCCGATTACTTGCGGCAAGCGGTTGCCGCGCTTGACGGCGATCCGGGCGCGCGGGTCGCCACCTGTAACGCGCGAATCTTCGGCGCCATCCCGCGCGAGCGGCTGTGCGTCGACAGCAAACAGGGCACCGGCAACGGCGCCACCGGCTCGCTGGGTGACGTGCTCGACCGTAGTTTCAACGTCTACATCGGCTCCACCTTCCGCCGACCCGACTGGGCTGCCGTAGGTGGATTCGACCACAGCATGACGCACTGCGAGGACTTCGACTTCTGGGTCCGCCTGCTGATGCGTGGCGGGCACGCACGTTACATCGATGCTGTCCTGGGCGAGTACCGGGTCCGGCCTGGCTCCGCCTCGGCCAGCGCAGCCAAGATGATCCGCGGCAATCTCAAGGTCTACGAGAAGGCGTTGGCGGTACTCGGCGAAGGGCCCGAAGCCGGTATCGCCCACCGCATGATCGCTCATAATCATGCCCTGCTCGCGGTCGAGGAAGCGCTCGCGCAAGTGGCCAACGGCGATGTCGCCCACGGCCTGCCGGCGCTGCGCGCCGCGCATCGCGGCCAGGGCGGCATGGCATGGAGCGCGGCGTTCCTGCTGTGGCGCATCGCGCCCGAACTCGCGCCGCCGATGCTACGCTGGCGCCAACGTCGCAACTCGCGCGGCAACAGCGCCGCCGAGGTTCCTGCGCTCAGCCCACGGGCGGCCGCGGCATGAGTGCCTCGCTGCGCGCATCGGTGAAAAAGGCGGTGCTATGGCGCTCGGGCAGCCAGATCGTCGCGCAAATGGTCGCCTGGGGCTCGACCCTGGCGGTGGTGCGCATCCTCGATCCGGCCGACTACGGCCTGTTCGCGATGACCCAGGTGGTGCTGGCTTTCCTCAGTTTCCTCAACGGCTACGGTTTCGCCAGCTCGCTTATCCAGGACAGCGAGGTCGACCCCTACAAAGTGCGGCAGGGCTTCGGCCTGCTGCTGGTCGTCAATGCGGGCCTCGCGCTCATCCAGCTCATCATCGCCCCGCTCGCCGCGTCCTGGTACCACCAGCCGATCATCGCCGACCTGTTGCGGGTGCAGGCCCTGATCTTCCTCGCGACGCCGTTCATCGCGTTGCCCGAAGTGCTGCTGATGCGCGAACTGGACTTTCGCAAGCCGGCGCTGGTGACGCTGTGCGCGACGGTTGTCTCCGCCACGGTCGCCTTGACGTGCGCGCTACTTGGGCTCGGTGTGTGGACGCTGGTCTACGCCCCGATCGCGTTTTTCTGGAGCCGGGCGCTGGGCCTGGTGGTGGCGGCGCGGTTCTTCGTGGTGCCCAGCTTCCGCTTCACCGGAGCCGGTTCGATGCTGAGCTTCGGAGTGCTGATGCTCGGCAGCCATTGCGGGTGGACAATCATCACGCAGGCTGACGTGTTCATCGGCTCGCGCTCGCTGCCGCCGCGCGAGCTCGGCCTGTATGCTGAAGCATTGTTCCTCACATCGCTCATCACTTACAAGTTCGTGCCGCCGCTCAACGAGGTGGCCTTTCCGGCCTATGCCCGCATCCAGCACGACAAGGCGCTGCTGGCCGCCTCTTTCCTCAAGGCCGTGCGGCTGATCATGCTGGTCACCTGCCCGCTTTATGCCGGGCTGGCCGTGGTGGCGCCCGACGCCGTCAGTCTGGTGCTGGGCGAGAAGTGGGCCGCGATGAGCCCGCTGGTCTCGATCCTGGCCTTGGCGATGCCGGCCATGACGCTGCACATCCTGTTCGCACCCGCAGTTAATGCGGCGGGCAAGCCCGGCATCTCGCTACAGGCGTCGCTGTTCGGCGCGGCGATCATGCCGTTCGCGTTCGCGGCTGGCGTGCGGTGGGGATCGACCGGCCTCGCGGTCGCTTGGCTGGTCGCCTTTCCGCTGGTGCCGCTGTTTGCTTTCATCCGGTCGCGCCAGGTCCTGGGCATTTCGGCGCGCGAGCTTGTCGCCGCCGCGATGCCGGGCCTGGCCAGCAGTATCGTGATGGCGCTGCCGGTGCGGGCGCTCAGCACCATCCTCAGTGACTGGCAGCCGTGGGGTCGCCTGATGCTGCAAATCAGCGCCGGCGGCGTGGTCTATGCCGCGGTGCTGTTCCTTGTCTCGCGTGCCACGCTCGACGAACTGGTTTTGCTGCTGCGCCGCCAGGAGCCCCAGCTCGAACCCGCCGAGTGAGCGGTTTGGCGCTGGCGCCGCCGCGTGGTAGGCTGTGCATGGCGCCGGACTTCAGAGACGGCGCCGGGAGAATCTAACATGACGTGGCAGGTTGTCGCCGCGGGTCTCGCCGTCGCAAGCGGCGTCGTCGTCACTCCGACCATCACCCCCGCGGATGTCCAGATAGATTCAGTAGCCGTGCTGAGCGAGCCGTCCCTACGGATGACCGTGCCGGTCACGATCGGCGGCAAAGGCCCCTTTCGCTTCCTGATCGACACCGGAGCGCAGGCCACCGTGCTGTCCATCGACCTGGCGCAGCGGCTCCAGCTGTTCGACCGGCGGAGCGCGATGCTGGTCGGCGCGGCCAGCCGCAGACTGGTCGAAACCGCCGCGGTTGATGGCATCGTTCTCGGCAGTCGCAATTTCAACGTTGCCACCGCGCCGTTGGTGACCGGGGAGTACATCGGTGGTGCCGATGGTATTCTCGGCCTCGATTCGCTGCAAAACCAGCGCGTCCTGCTCGATTTCAAAAAGAAGATCATGCGGGTTGCTGACGCGAAGGACCTGGGGGGCAACCGCGGCTACGAGATCATCGTGCGCGCCCAGCGCAAGCTGGGCCAGCTGATCATTACGCGGGCCCGCCTCGACGGGGTCGGCGTTTCGGTCATCATCGATACCGGCGCAGAGGGCAGCATCGGCAACCCGGCCTTGCTCGACAAGCTGCGGCGGATGCGCGAGCAAGGCACGGGTGAGATGACCGATGTCAACGGTGCGTCGCTCACCGGATCGATCCGGGTTGCCCGAAAACTGTCGATCGACCTGGTCCAAATTCAGAACCTGGCCATCCTGTTTGCGGATTCGCCCACGTTTCACGCCTTGGGATTGGCAAACGAGCCGACCCTGATCCTGGGCATGGAACAGCTGCGCCTGTTCAATCGGGTGGCGATCGATTTCGCCACCTCGCGGGTGCTATTCGACGTTCCCTCCGCCGATAGCTACTTCACCGGGACGAACATCCAGCCAGGCTTGTAATCCGGGCCATTGCGCTTGAAAGCCGGGCGCCCCACTTGTCCCGCATGGCGGTAGGCAGCGACGTATCACGGGCAGCGCCCGACCCGGCCGGGTGGGCGTCGATCCGCCGCTTCCTGCCTTATCTGTGGCCTCGGGACCGCCCCGACCTGCGCTGGCGCATCGCTGGTGCGACGGTGTTTGTCGTGCTGGCCAAGATCGTCGTGCTGGCGCTGCCGTTCGCATACGCGGGCGCGGTCGACGCGATGGCCCAGAAGCCAGGGGGACGCGCCGATCAGGCGATGTGGGTCGCGCTTGGCATGGTGCTGGCCTACACCGCGGGGCGCTTTGCCACCGTCGTGTTCGACAACGTGCGCAATATCATCTTCGAGCGGGTCGGCCAGGACGCGGTGCGCCAGCTGACCGAGGACGTGTTCCAGCGCCTCCACCGCCTGTCGCTTCGCTTCCACCTGTCGCGCCGAACCGGCGAAGTGACCAAGGTCGTCGAACGCGGCACCAAGTCGATCAATTCGATGATCTACTTCCTGCTGTTCAACATCCTGCCCACCGCGGTCGAGCTGCTGGTGGTGGCGGTGATCTTTTACGAGAAGTTCGGCTGGGAAATGGTCGCCGCGACCGCGGTTACCGTCGCCAGCTATATCTGGCTGACGCGGATGATTACCGAATGGCGCACCAATCTGCGCAAGCAGATGAACGACCTCGACGGGCTGGCCCTGTCGCGCGCGGTTGACTCGCTGCTCAACTACGAAACCGTCAAATATTTCGGCGCCGAGAAGCGCGAGCAGGAACGCTACGGCAGTGCCATGCGCCAGTACGCCGAGGCCGCGATCAAGAGCGAGAACTCGCTCGGCCTGCTCAATATCGCGCAAGCCGCGATCATGAACCTGATGATGGCTGCGGCGCTCTCATTCACGGTGTGGAAGTGGGCCCAGGGCCAGCTGTCGGTCGGGGATCTGGTGCTGGTCCAGACTTATCTCGCGCAGCTGTTCCGCCCGCTCGACATGCTCGGCTGGGTCTACCGCACGATCCGCCAGGGGCTGATCGACATGGCCGCGATGTTCAAGCTGATCGACACCTCGATCGAGGTCCCCGACGAACCCGGCGCGCCCGCGCTCATCATCAGCCGGCCCACGGTGGTGTTCGACAACGTGGTATTCGGCTACGACCGCGACCGGGAGATCCTCCATGGCCTGACGCTCGAAGTGCCGGCGAGCGGCCACGTGGCAATCGTCGGGCCGTCAGGAGCGGGCAAGTCCACCATCGGCCGGCTGCTGTTCCGCTTCTACGATCCATGGTCGGGCCGCATCTTGATCGACGGCCAGGACATCGCGCACGTGACGCAGGAAAGCCTGCGCGCCCAGATCGGCATCGTCCCTCAGGATTCGGTCCTGTTCAACGACACCATCGGCTATAACATCGCCTATGGCCGCGACGGCGCGGGCGCGGCGGAGATCGAGGAAGCCGCCCGCGGCGCGGCGATCTGGCCGTTTATCCAGCGCCTACCGCTCGGCTTGGGGACCGAAGTCGGCGAGCGCGGGCTCAAGCTCTCGGGCGGCGAGAAGCAACGCGTGGCGATCGCCCGCACGCTGGTCAAGAACCCGCCGATCCTGCTGCTCGACGAAGCGACTAGCGCGCTCGACACCCGGACCGAGCAGGACATCCTCGCCACCCTGCGGCGCGTTTCGGCCCACCGCACCAGCATCGCCATTGCCCACCGGCTCTCGACGATTGCCGATTCCGACCTTATTTACGTCCTGCAGGAAGGCCGGCTGCACGAATCGGGCACGCACGCACAGTTGCTCAAGCATGACGGACTATATGCCGACATGTGGCTCCGCCAACTGGCGGAAGACGACCAGCTGGACGAAGCGGCCGAGTAGCCGGGGTTACAAACCACGGCCCCGCGCGCTACATTGGGACTACCGCGAGTACGGCGTTCCCAGGCGCTTGCGGCTGAGTGACACGGTGCGCTCCCGCTTACCGACAAGGAGCCTTCTTTGACCAGCAGCCCTATCGATCACGATCGCCCGGCGCCGACCGTGGCCGGCCACAGGCCCCGAACATGAGCGAGGAAGCACCGCCAGCCAACGGCTCGGGCGCGATGATGCGTTTTCGCAAGAAGTCCCACCTGCCGCGCCTCGCGCCCGATAACGCCAAGCGCCAAGGCGACATCACTCAACTCGCCTTTCAGCGTCTCGGCCGCGAAGGCGCCATCGCATTCCTCAACGAGGATAACGCGGCGCTCGGCGGGCGCCCGCTCGATGTCGCCATGGAAAGCGCCGAGGGCAGCGCGCGCGTCGCGGCCGAACTCGCACTGCGCGGCACTCCGGAAACCTAGCGGAACCTACGTCCCGGCCCCTGCTCGATGCTTCGTCCTCCGGCTGCCTTGCAGCACAGACCGCGCGGTGGCACGGGGTATCAATGGCGAAAAGCAGAGCCGATGCCGCGCGCGAATTTCGCCGCATGATGATGTGGATCGTGGTTCTGGCAGTGCTGATGGTGATCGGCTCGCTGGCTTTCGAAGCCAGCCAGGGCGTGCTGGGCGTACCGATGGCGCTGGCCACGATATTCGGGGTGTTCTTCGCCATGCTGCTGGGAGCGGGCCTGTGTGCGCTGGCGTTCTTCAGCGACAAGAGCGGCCATGATGAAACCGTCACCCGCGCCACCCAGCGGGACGAGCCCGAGCTCTAGCACGCGCTACAGCACGTATTTGCTGAGATCGGCATCCTTGGCGAGGTCGGTCAGCCGCTCGCGAACATAGGCGGCATCGACCGTTACCGTTTCCCCCGTGCGGTCCTCCGCCTCGAAGCTGAGATCCTCGAGCAGCTTTTCCATTACCGTCTGCAACCGGCGGGCGCCGATGTTCTCGACGCTCTCGTTCACTTGCGCGGCGATCTTGGCGACTTCGCGGATTGCATCGGGAGTGATCACGACGGTGACGTCCTCGGTACCGATCAGGGCCTTGTACTGCTCGACCAAATTGGCGCGGGTGTCGCTTAGGATCGCGACAAAATCCTCTTCAGTCAGCGCCTTCAGTTCGACGCGGATGGGCAAGCGGCCTTGCAGTTCGGGCAGCATGTCGCTCGGCTTGGCGATGTGGAACGCGCCGCTGGCAATGAACAGCACGTGGTCGGTCTTCATCGGCCCGTACTTCGTGGCCACCGTGGTGCCCTCGATCAACGGCAGCAAGTCTCGCTGGACGCCCTCGCGGCTGACCGATCCGCCGCGTACGTCGCTAACCGCGATCTTGTCGATCTCGTCGAGGAACACGATCCCGTTGGTTTCAGCATTGGCGAGCGCGACCCGGGCGACATCGTCCTGGTCCATGCGCTTTTCCGCTTCCTCGTCGACCAGCTTGTCCCATGCCTCGGGGACTTTGAGCTTGCGCCGCTTGAGGTTCTGCTTGCCCAGCGCCTTGCCCATCATTTCCGACAAGTTGATCATGCCCATGTTGCCGCCCATCCCGGGCAGTTCGAACGAGGCCTGGGGCGCGTCCTCGAGCTCGATCTCGACTTCGACCTCGTTCATCGCGTTCTCGACGATCCGCTGGCGAAAGCTCTCGCGCGTCGCTTCGCTGGCGCTGTCACCGACCAGCGCGTTGAGCAAGCGCGCCATCGCGGCCTTGCTGGCCGCTTCGCGCACCGCCTCGCGGCGGCGATCCTTTTCCAGGCGGATCGCTTCCTCGACCAGGTCGCGCGCGATCTGCTCGACGTCACGGCCGACGTAGCCGACTTCGGTGAACTTGGTCGCCTCGACCTTGACGAACGGCGCCTCGGCCAGCTTGGCCAACCGCCGGCTGATCTAGGTCTTGTCGCACCCGGTTGGCCCGATCATCAAGATGTTCTTCGGGGTGACCTCGTCGCGCAGCTCGGGGCTCAGCCGTTGGCGCCGCCAGCGATTGCGCAGCGCCACGGCAACAGCCCGCTTGGCCTCGGCCTGGCCGATGATATGCTCGTCGAGCGCGCGGACGATCGCTTTGGGAGTCAGGTGGTCGATCATGCCGGTCAAATACTCTCGACCGTCACGCGGTCATTGGTGAACACGCACACTTCAGCGGCGACTTGCATTGCGCGGCGGGCGATAGTCTCGGCGTCGTCCTCGTATTCGGTCAGCGCCTTGGCGGCGGACAACGCGTAATTGCCGCCGCTGCCGATCGCCGCGATCCCGCCCTCGGGCTCGAGCACATCACCGTTTCCGGTCAGCACCAGCAGCGTATCCTTGTCGGCCACGATCATCAACGCCTCGAGGTTGCGCAAGTATTTGTCGGTCCGCCAGTCCTTGGCCAGCTCGACCGCCGCGCGCAGCAATTGACCGCGGTACTGCTCAAGCTTCTTCTCGAGCCGCTCGAACAGCGTGAACGCATCGGCGGTGGCGCCGGCGAACCCGGCGATGACATGCCCGTCCTCGCCCAGGCGGCGGACCTTGCGCGCGTTGGGCTTCATCACGGTATTGCCCATCGACACCTGACCATCGCCCGCGATGACGGTCTTGCCGCCCTTGCTGACACCGATGATGGTGGTCCCATGCCACTCAACTAGCCCGTGGCGGGCTCTGCTCTCGTCCATGCGGCGGATATGGGAGGGCCGCAGCGGTGCTTCAATCCTTCGGCCAGCGCTGGATGGAACCAGATCGAACTGGGCGGAAGGCGTTAGCTCCCGCCGCCGCCGCCGCCAGACTTGGCGGCCCCGCCACCGGCACTGACCGCGCCGATGTTGCCGAACAGATCTTCGAGGAAGCCGCGATCACGCCCTAGCGTGGGCGTCGACGCGCCGTTGGGATCGATGCGCGCGACGCTTTCCATGCCGGTGCGCTTGATCGCGGCAACGTTGCCGGCGGCGTCGAAGCTGACCGCCGTCACCCCATGCTGGTAGATGGTCGGACGGCTGAAGGGCGCCTGGTGGGTATTGCTGCCGACGTAATACCACACTTGGGGCCCGAACTGGCTGATGAACGACGGACGGCCGAGCGTGCGTTCGACCGACTGGCGGTTGTCGACCCCGGGCGAAACCGACTGCACCAGCAGTTCATCGGCGATGTATCCGCGGTGATTGACGATCGAGCTGCAGCCCGCCACCAGCGATGCCGCCGCGAGCCCTGCCCCAATCCGCTTGAAACCCGCCATTTGCTCGACTTCTCCGCCTTGGCACTTATATCGGCGCGTCCCTTACGGGGTGCCGCCCGCCCACGCAATGCCGGGTGGCGACGAGCCATTGAATAGCCCCTGAATGGACTGACCGTGTCGTTGATTGAACGCCTGCTCAAGCCCCGCCCCGATCCGCGCGAAGCGTTGCGCCCGCTGTGGCACGGCGTTGTCGCCCGTTCGCGTGAACCGGCCTGGTACCGCGCATGTGGTGTCGTCGACACGGTACCGGGACGGTTCGACATGGTCACCGCGATCCTCGCGCTGGTTCTACTTCGGCTCGAGCACAATCCGGAAACGGCCCGCCAGCAGGCGTTGCTGACCGAGCTGTTCGTCGAGGACATGGACGGCCAGTTGCGCCAGAGCGGGGTTGGCGACCTGATGGTCGGCAAGCACATTGGCAAGCTGGTTTCCGCGCTCGGTGGCCGGCTGGGCGCATTTCGCGCGGCGCTCGCCGAGGGCAACGGCGCGACTTGGCGCGAGGCGCTGGCGCGCAACGTAACCTTGCGTGAAAATGGTGATGCCGGGCCCTTGGCCGAGCGGCTATATCACCTTCGCGAGGGGCTCGCGGGCACACCGACAGCAGCGGTGCTGGACGGCGAACTCCCGCAATGACCGCGCCGGAATTTTCCCGCATGGCCGATGTCAATCGGCTGCCCGCCAAGACCATGTCGCTGAGCGCCGATGCCGCGGAGCGCGAAGCGCTGGCACGGCGATTCGGGATTGTCGCGATCAAGCGGCTCGAGGCGCGCGTCACGTTCACCACCACGGGCGACAGGATTGACGCGCGCGGCCGGCTCGACGCCGCGCTGGTTCAGAGCTGCGCGGTATCGGGCGAGGAACTGCCGGTCACCATCGCCGAGCGACTGGACTTGCGCTTCGTGCCCGAGCGCCCGGTCGAGGCCGACGAAATGGAATTGCAGGAAGGCGAACTCGACGAGATCCCCTTTGCCGGCGAGGCTTTCGACCTTGGCGAAGCGGTCGCGCAGAGCCTGGCGCTGGCGATCGATCCTTACGCCGTCGGCCCGCAGGCGGAGCGGGTCCGGCGCAAGGTCGGGCTGTTGGATGAAGCGACGGCAGGCCCGTTCGGCGCCTTGGCAGCGCTGAAAAAAGGTTGAAGCCCGCTCACCCCTTGGAGCGTACCGGGTAAGAACCGGCCTGCGCCCGAGCGACGATCAAAATGGGATATCGTCGTCGAGATCGTCGGCAAAGCTGCTGCCTGCGCCACTACCGCCTGGGTTGTAGCCCGATCCGGTCCCGCCCGCGGCAGCCCCGCCCCGGCTACCACCGCCGCTCTGGTCGTATTCGCCGCCACCGCCACCGCGCTGGCCGCCGCCCCCGGCCCCGCCCGGTGCGCCGTCAAGCATCGTCAGGACCCCGCCGATGCCGCCAACCGAGACTTCGGTCGAATAGCGGTCATTGCCCGACGCGTCCTGCCACTTGCGGGTGCGCAGCTGGCCCTCGATGTACACTTTGCTGCCCTTGCGCAGATAGCGCTCGGCCACGCCGACGAGGCCGTCCGACTGGAGCACCACTGTGTGCCACTCGGTCCGCTCCTTGCGCTCGCCGGTCCCCTTGTCCTTCCAGTTCTCGGAGGTCGCGAGGCGCAAGTTCGCGATCCGGCCACCGTTCTGGAAGCTCTTCACTTCCGGA
>JBDSUJ010000024.1:0-4737 GCA_039927815.1 Croceibacterium sp.
CAGTTGTAGTGAGTCAGGTGGTTCGAGCCGCCCGAGAGCGGGATCGGCGACAGGTCGTCGTCCACGCCGAAGTCCGAGACCCAGTTCTGATAAGCCAGGATGTTGTCGATGCTGATCGCCTCGCTCAGTTCGAAATGCGCGTTGGCCGCGAGGTTGTAGCCGTCATAGAGGCTCTGATTGCTGCGCTGAGTGGCAAGCAGCTTCTGACCCGCAAACGGGAAGCCGGGGACGGCGACGCCAAAATAGGTGATCGCGGGCGAATCGTACGTCGAGAAGTTGCAGAACTGACCGCAGATGAAGCGATTGTCATAAGGCACGCCGCCGATATTGGTGTTGGCGTTGTTGATCAAATTGGTGGCCGCCAGGACTTCGCCCGCCGCGGTGTGTGCATCGTGGGTATATTCGCCGGTAATGTTGATATCGACCGCACTGGAGGGATTGAAGCGCAGCGCCCCGCGCACGGCCGAATAGCCAACTTCGCCCAGACGTCCGACGCGGCAATCGCCCGCCGCCTGCTTGCGGGGGATGCCGCCAGCCGGGTTGACCAGTCGCGTCGTGCCGTCATTGCCGACGAAGGTGGCGCTCCCGCCAGCGGGGTAGACGCAGCCGAAGTCCAGCTGGTCGACAAAGCCGTTCTGCTGCTTGAACACGCCCGAAAGGCGCGCCGAAACCGAATCGGTGACACGGAAATCGATCCCCGCGCGCAGTCCGATGCGCTGGCGCGATCCGTAAGTGCCCTCGACATAGCCGGCGCCCGAACCGGTCGGCTTCTTTGAGAACATCTTGATCGAGCCGCCTTCGGAGTTGCGGCCCGACAGCGTACCTTGCGGCCCGCGCAGAATTTCGACCCGGTCGAGATCGAGCAGGTCGAACACCGCACCGATCAGCTGGGGGTAATAGACATCGTCGATGTAGATGCCGACGCCCGGCTCGTAGGCCGGATTGAAGTCGCCTTGGCCGATACCGCGGATCGTCGCGGTGACCGACGGCCCGAAGGAGGCACCCTGCGGCTTCAGCGTTACGTTGGGGGCCGAGTCAGCGACTTGCGCCAGATTGGTCTGGCTCTTCGCTTCCATCTGGGCCGCGTTGACGGCGGTGATAGCCAGCGGCGTGTCCTGCAGGTTCTGCTCGCGGAACTGCGCGGTGACGACGATCTCGGTCGGATCGCTACCGTTGGAATTGGTGGTTTGCTCCGGCGCGGAGGTGGTCGTCGATGTCTGCGATGGCGACGCCGGGGTGGCCTGCGCGGGGGCGGGATTTTGCTGAGCCAGCGCGGGCTGGCTGGCGATGAGCGCGATCAAGGACGCGCCGGCAAATGCCGCGCGGCGCGCGGGGTGAACGTCAGGGGTCATGAGGCCTCTCCAAACCTTTTGTTCTTCCGCCGGGCAGGGCGGCAGATAAGCCTAGCCTGATTATAACGATCGTTGCAATTGACGTTTCAAGATTTCGTCAAATTGACATTCAAGGTCGGGGTCAGA
Organism: Croceibacterium sp.; assembly: GCA_039927815.1. Taxonomy (GTDB): domain Bacteria; phylum Pseudomonadota; class Alphaproteobacteria; order Sphingomonadales; family Sphingomonadaceae; genus Croceibacterium_A. The sequence goes on from JBDSUJ010000024.1 coordinate 1,479, forward strand.
ACATCCCGTTTTGGTTCTTTGCGGTCACAGGGTCGGGGACCTCCTGCATCACGTCCCAGTGCTCGACGATGTACCCGCCCACGATCCGCAGCAGGTCGACGATCGCGTAGCCGGGGGTGCCGGCTTCGCGCAGGAAATGGAAATGCACCGCCACGAGGTCGGCATCTCCCCACACCACCCGCTTAACTTCGTGGCTGAGGTCGGGCATCCGGGCCATGCTCCCCTGCATCATCGCCAGCGTCGCGTCGCGCCCATCCGGGGCGTCGGGGTTATGCTGCACGTACGCAGGATGCATCCAGCAGGTGAACGCGTCGGTCGGATTGTCCTCGACATAGAACAGCTGGATGAAGCGCTCGGCCACCTCGCGCGTTGAGAGTCGATGACGCGCTGTAGTGTCGCGCGGATCGAATGGGGGGGCGTCGGTGTCCCAGGGCAGTGCGCCCGGCGCGGGCTTCACCGCGGTTCCTGCCCCGCCAGCAGCGCCCCGAACTTGGGGTGGGCGAAGTGCATCGGCACATCCTGGCGATAGGGCCAGGTCTTGCGGTGTTGGTCGGCGGGGAGCAGGCGGTCGGGGCCGAGCGGGTCTTCCGGCCAAGTCTTGGTAGCCGGCTGCAAGTGCGCGGTGGTGTGCGCCCAGCCGTTCTCATAATCGCCCTGCCACTGCATCATGTAGTCGAGTCGCTTGATCCGCCACGTCCCCTCACCGAACTCATTGGCGACCTTGACGTAATCGTTCTCGTAAATCCCCGCTTCCATGAATTGCTGCGGCATCATCTCTTCGCGCGTTTCCTGGAAATCGTCGTGCCAGCCGCCCAGCAGGATGCCGTGGAAGCGGCCCTTGGCGGTCTGCCGGTCGGGAGCGACTGTGATAACGTCCTGCATCTGGAAATGGTCGAGCAGCAGCCCGTTTACCGGGCCGGGCTTGCCGCCGGTGAAACGGCCCGCGATCCAGTCCCCATAGAGCCGCTTGACGCCCGCGTGGCCGACGTATTCGCCGCTCAGGAACACCACCGCGCCGTCCTCGGCAAACAGCTCGGCGACTTCCTCGGGGCGGTTGAAATCGATGTAGTAGCCGTACGCCCAGTGGAGCCGGCGGATCGCCTGGATGTCCTCGAGAAGGCCCACACGCTGCTCCAGCGCGGCCAGACGCTCATCACTCATCTTCGACTCTCCCGATTTTGCCGCTATTCGTAACGAACGTTAGCGTATTGGCGAGAGGGATTCCGACAATGAGCGAAACAGTGTGGGAAGGCCGCGTTGCGTTCGTAACGGGCGCGGTGACGGGCATCGGTCTGGGGGTGGCGCAGGCGTTCGCCGATGCCCGAATGCGGCTGGCGCTGAGCTATCGCAACGAGGACGACAAGGCGCGCACCGCACAATGGTTCGCGGCCAAGGGTTACGAAGCGCCGCTGTTCATCAAGCTAGACGTGACCGATCGGGCGGGGTTTACCGCGGCGGCCGATGCGGTCGAGGCGCATTTCGGCGCGGTCCATGTGCTGGTCAACAACGCTGGGGTCAGCGTGTTCGGCCCGACCGACGAAGCGAGCTATGCCGATTACGACTGGATCATGGGGGTCAATTTCGGCGGGGTCGTCAACGGACTGGTCAGCTTTCTCCCCAAGCTCAAGGCCGCGAGCGGGCGGCGCCATGTCGTCAATATCGCGAGCATGGCAGCGTTCCTACCCGGGCCGCAGGCGGGCATCTACACCGCGAGCAAGTTCGCGGTACGCGGGCTGACCGAAAGCCTGCGCTACAATCTCGCCCCGCACGGCATCGGCTGTTCACTGTGCTGCCCGGCGCTGACCCGCACCAACGCTTGGACCAGCGCGCTCAAGCGGCCCGACGGGATCGGCGACAGCGGCTTTCCCGAGGTTAGCCATGACCAGCTTGCCCAGTTCGGCACCGCGTTCGAGGAAGGCATGGACCCCTACGAAGTCGGCACCAAGATCCTCGCCGGAATGACCGAGCAGCGCGGGCTGATCCTGACCCACCCCGAGCATGGACCCGATTTCGCAGAGGCGCACGCGGCGGTCATGGCTGCGCTCCCGGTCGAAGAGGCGCCTCCCGGCCGCCTTCACATCGAGGAACTGCGCCGCAAGGCGATGCGCGATGCCGAGGCTGGGCTGGTGATAAAGCTCGACGACCTGACTTGAACCGCTAGTCTCCGCTTCCGGGAATCATGAGGAGGCCGCGAAATGTGTGAACTTGACCAGCTGAGCGAGATGAGCCGGATCAGCCGGCGGGGATTCAGCGCCGCGGGCGCGATGGCGGCGCTGGCGGCGAGCGTGCAGGTATCCGCCAAGGCTTCTGGCGGTCTCGCCGAAGCGATGGTCAAGTTTCCGACGCCGACCGGTATGATGGACGCGTTTTTCGTCCACCCGGCCAAGGGCAAGCACCCGGCAGTGATCATCTGGCCCGACATCGCCGGCCTTCGCGACGCGTTCAAGCAGATGGCCCGGCGCCTGGCCGGCGAGGGCTATTCAGTGCTCGTCGCAAACCCGTTCTGGCAGGATGCGCCGGCGCCGCAGTTCGCAGACTTCAACGCGTGGCGCACTGGCGGCGGCATGCCCAAGGTCCAGCCGTGGATGGCCAAGAACACGCAAGGCGCGGTCATGGGCGCGGCCACCGCGATCGTCGGCTGGCTCGACAAACAGCCGTCGGTCGACAAGAAACGCGGGATCGGCACCCAAGGCTATTGCATGGGCGGACCCTTCGTCGTGCGCACGACAGCGGCGGTCCCGTCGCGGGTGAAGGCCGGGGCGACCTTTCACGGCGGCGGATTGGTGACCGAGGCCGCGGATTCGCCGATCAAGCTCGTGACCACCGCCAAGGCTAGCTACCTGATCGCCATCGCCAAGAACGACGATGCCCAGCGTCCGAAGGAGAAGGACGCCATCAAGGCCGCGATGGCCGCGGCCGGGCGTCGGGCCGAAGTCGAGGTTTATGGCGGCGACCACGGGTGGACCGTAGCCGACAGCCCGGTCTACAACCAAGGCGAAGCCGAGCGCGCATGGACCCGCCTGCTGGCGTTGTATGCGACGCTCTGACGCGGCTGTTCGCCCGCGCAACGGGCCCGCTGGACGATAGCGCCTAAAGGCGTATCTTCCTCTCCATAAAAGACGGGAGGGCGCGGGATGTGTGATGAAGTGCAAATGGCTGGCATGGACGCCGGCCGGATCAACCGGCGGGAATTCGCCACGATCGGCGCGCTCGCCGCGCTCGCGGCCGCGAGCGTGCCGGGCACGGCCAGGGCGCAAGC
>JBDSUJ010000025.1:0-21420 GCA_039927815.1 Croceibacterium sp.
TCGATCGGCAGGCTGCGGATGCGCTTGCCGGTGATCTTGTACAGCGCGTTGGTCAGCGCCGGGATGGACGGCGGCAGTGCCGGTTCACCCAACCCGGTGGGATCGTTGTCCGACTTGACCCATTCGACGTGGACCTCGGGCGTGAACGGCATGCGTGGGATCGGATAGTCGTGGAAATTCGACTGGGTGACCGCGCCGCCTTCGAGCTTGATCGCCAGCGAGGTCGCCTGGCCGAGGCCATCGATTACCGCACCGCGCACCTGGTTGAGCGCGCCGGACGGGTTGATGATCGTGCTGCCGACATCCCCGGCGACCCACACGTTGTGGACCTGGACCTGCTTGCGGTCCGACAGGCTCGCCTCGACCACTTCGGCGAAATAGCCCGCGTGGCTGAAGTAATAGCCGAACCCCAGCGCATGGCCTGCGGGGACACTCTTCCCCCACGGCGACATCGCGACCGCCTTTTCGACCACGCCGCGCATCCGTGCCGGGTTGAATCCGCGCTGCGGTCCGCCAAACCCACCCGCGCTATCGGGGTCCTTTTCCTTGCCGGCGATCAGCTCGAGCAGCAACGTGGGCAGGTCCTTGCCCGCTGCTTCGGCAACTTCATCGAGAAAGCCCTGGGTTACGAACGCTAGCGCGTTGGACGACGGGGCCCGCAACGCGCCCATCGGGACGGCGGTCGGCAGCTTGCTCTGCGCGTAACGTAAGTTGGGCACGAACTTCGCCGGGAAAATATCGGGCGACATCGACGCGGGGTTAAAACCGCCTTTGTAGTCGAAGGTGACGAAGTGATCGTCGAACCCGGTCAGCTTGCCGTTTGCGTCGAGCGCGGCGCGCAGCCGATGCCATCCCGCCGGACGGTAGAAGTCACTGCGGACATCGTCCTCACGGCTCCAGATCAGCTGCACCGGGGTGCCGGGCATCTTGGCCGCGATCGCCGCTGCCTGATGCATGAAGTCGTTGACCAGCCGCCGGCCAAAGCCGCCCCCCATGCGGGTGATGTGGAGTGTGACCTTGTCCGGCGTCAACCCGAGCATCTTTGCCACGCTCGATTGACCAGACTGCGGGTTCTGCGTCGGGACCCACATCTCCAGCGTGCCGTCCGCCTTCATCAGCGCGGTGGCGTTCATCGGCTCCATCGGCACGTGGGCGAGGAACGGATAGGCGTATTGGGCATCGAGCGTCTTGGCAGCCGCGGCAAACGCCGCCTCGACGTCGCCCGACTTGGCGAACACGTCGCTCGATTGCGGGCCATCCATCAGCTTTTTCGCGTGGGCGTCGTAACCCGTGGTCGAGTGGCTGGCCCATTCGCCGGTGTCCCACTGCGGCGCAAGCTTGCTGCGCGCGTGGTTTGCAATCCACCAATTCTTCGCGATCACGGCGACGCCGTCGACGAGTTGCTCGGCGCCGCCGGTCCCCTTGAGCGCGAATGCGTCGAGTACGCCCGGCATCGCCTTGGCGGCCGCAAGATCAGCCGATTTGAGTGTCGAACCAAACACCGGCGCGCGCTCGTAAGCTGCGTAGACCATGCCAGGCAGGCGTGTATCGAGGCCGAAGATCGGCTCCCCGCGCACGATGCGCGGCGAATCGATCCCCGGGATCGCCCGGCCGATGATCGTGAAGTCCTTCGGGTTCTTGAGCGTGACCGTCGCGAGTTCCGGCACCTGGCTGTTGGCAGCCTCGCTCGCCAATTCGCCGTATGTGGCGGAGCGGCCCGACGCGGCATGCAGGACTTTGCCCGCCTTGGTGGTCAGCGTGGCCTTGTCGACGCTCCACTTGCGTGACGCGGCGTCGATCAGCATCATCCTGGTGGTCGCGCCGACCTGGCGCATCGGCATCCAGTTCATCGGCGTAGCGAAGCTGCCGCCGGCGATTTGCGGGCCGTACCGCTTGGCGTCGCTATCGCCCTGAACGATGCGGACCTGGGCCCACTCGGCATCCAGCTCGTCCGCGATCAACATCGGCAGCATGGTCTTGATCCCTTGGCCGATCTCAGGATTCTTGCCGACGATGGTGATCACGTTATCGGGCGCAATGGTGACATAGGCGTTGATGGTAGCAGCCTTGGCACCACTGCCGGTCGCCGCATTCGCGACCATCGGCATCGACGCGGTGATCGCGAGCCCGCCGCCGGCGAGCGCGCTGACCTTGAGCAGCGTACGGCGTGACAGTGCCTGATCAAACATTGGCCGTCCCCTTGTCGACGACGAGCGCGATTGCGTCACGGATGCGATGATAACAGGCGCACCGACAGATATTGCCACTCATCGCCGCGTCGATCTGCTGCGCACTCGGCTTGGGCGTCCGGTTGAGCAGCGCGGTCGCGTTCATCAACTGGCCGGCCTGGCAATAGCCGCACTGCATCACATCTTCGGTCAGCCAAGCTTCCTGCAGCGCCTTGCCTGTCGGGCTCTGCGCCAGCGCCTCGATCGTGCTGACTTTCTTGCCCGCCAGCGCACTCACCGGCGTCGAGCACGAGCGGGCGGCCGCGCCGTCGATATGCACGGTGCACGCCCCGCACAGCCCCGCTCCGCAGCCGAACTTGGTTCCGACCAGGCCGAGCTCGTTGCGCAGCGCCCACAACAACGGCATTTCGCCGGGCACATCGAGCTGCCGGTCCTTGCCGTTGATATTGACGTTGTAGGCCATCGAAAATTCTCCCGTCCGCCGAAAAAGCCGCTTGTCTACATCGCGTTAGCCGACCCTAGACAGGCCGCGGCACCGAATTCCTGACCACCGTAAGGCGATCGAACTGACTTTACCCTGTCCGCGTGCGCGAGGGAAGCTACTTGGCGCCGGCCATGGCTCCGCTGGTCAGGGTGTCGAGCTTGTAGATGGTCGCCGCGATGTTGCGCACGCCATTGGGGGTCGCCCAGTTCGCGCCCGTCGGCGTATTGGCACCGAGTGTTCCGACATAGAGCGTCTTGCGGCCTGGCCCGGCGAACGTCGCGGTAATCGCGCGGCGCGGGACGGGGATGATCCCGAGCTGCTTGCCGGCCTGATCGAATACGTAGAGGCCCGGACCGGCAGTGACGTAGAGCCGGCCGGCCGCATCGACCGTCATCCCGTCGCCGCCGAAGCTGCCTTGCGGCTCGCTCCCGAGCGTCACGAAGTCGCGCCGGTTGGACAACCCGCCGTCGGGCGCCACGTCGAAGGCGAGGATCGTGCTGCGGTTGGTGACATAAAGCGTCTTGCCGTTGGGACTCAGTTCCAGCCCGTTCGTCGAAATTCCGCCCTGCTGCCCTGGAACAGCCGCGGCGACGATGGTGTCGACGGTTCCGTCCGCCTTGGCATGAAACAACCCGCCCTGCGTGTAATACGCGCCGCCGTGCCCATCTGCCCGCAAATCGTTGATGCGGCCGAGCGTGCTGCCGTCAGCGAACTTGTCGGCGATCACCTTGCGCTCCGGAGTCAGCTGCATGATCCGCGACAGGATGGTGCACTGAGCGCCCAGCCCGAGGCCCGGATCGGTGCACGACCGATCGGCTGCGAAGGTGCGACCCTGAGCATCGACCGAGACCGAGCCGGCGCCCGCGACGAACGGCCACTGGACCCACGACTTGCCGTCGGGCCAGACCTTGATGATCGCGTTGCTCTGCTCTTGCGCGAACAGCACGCCCCCGTCCGGCGCCGCCGTCATCCCGTCAACGATCATTGGGCCTGACCAGAACATCTTCCACTTGGCATTGCCCGACACAACCCCGGGAATGGCAGTGACCTTCACCGCCGCTTCCGCCGCCGGCTGCCCCTGCGCCAGGGACGGTGCCGCCAGCAGCAGCGAGATCGCGCCGAACCCGGCGGTGAGCAGTCGGTTACGCATGGTTATTTTCCCCTCTTTTCGGCGGGCGGCTCGATCGTGTTGATACCGTTTTCGTCGCGCCCAGTGCGGTCATTGGTCCAGTCGACCTGGATCATTCGGTCGAAGCCCTTGTCGCGCACCCAGCCGATCCGGCTGACCCACGGCGCGGATAGCGTCATGGGGTCCTCGATCGTCACTTGCGCAGTCAGTCGCTCACCGTCGAGCCGGATACGCTCCACGTAACGCGCCTGCTCGCTGAGCGGCGGGGACCCCTGGAAGAACTCGTTCGGGTTGGTCACCATAATGGTGTCGATCACCAGGGTATCGCCATCCCAGCGGCCGATCGAGTTTCCAGTCGCGGTCGGCCACAAGTCATCGCCCGGTGGATGGGCCCGCCCGTCGGTGTAAACGTGGCGCGCCTCGCCGTAAGCATTGATGATCAGGACCTCTTCGGGGGTGATCAGGAATTGCAGCGGGGTCGGGGCATTCATCATCAGCGGGAAGCCCCAGCCGAGCGCCTTGCGCCCGCCCTGGGTACGCAGGACTTCCGCCACGCGGAGCCGCCCGGCAGCGTTCCACGGGATGTTTTTCGCCCACAAGCCAAGCGAATCAGGCTGAGGGGCGGCCGGATCGGTGACCCGTGGGGAAATGCCGCTGATCGGCGTCGGCGGCAGCCCATCGCTGACCCAGTAACCGGGCCAGTATTGGAGCTGCGCGAACTGCGCCGCGCGCCGCTGCGCCGCGCCAGGCTGCGTATTGCCTGCCTGCGCAAAGCCCGCATCGGCCGCAAACAGGCTGGTCGCAAGCAAGGCCACCGTCGGCAACCAGTCGCGTCGCATCAGTGGCCAGCCCCTACCGCTGTAACCGATGGCCGCATCACTTGCCCTGCTCGTCCTTGGGCGGCTCGATCGTGTTAATGCCGTTCTCGTCCTTGCCTGTGCGGTCGTTGGAGAAATCCATCTGGACCATCCGGTCGAACGCCGGCTCACGCACGTGGGTGACCTTGGCGGACCATGGACCGGTCAGGGTCACCGGATCTTCCACGCGCAACTCGTCGATCAGAAGGCTGCCATCGAGGTGTATACGCTCGAAATAATGAGCCTCTTCGGAGAACGACGGAGCGCCGTGGAAATAGGTGTAGGGCATCTGCACCTGCACGGTCTCGATCACTAGTGTGCCGCCTTCCCAATGGCCGATCGAGGTTCCCCATACGGTCGGCCACATGTCGTCAGCCGCCGGGAACTTGCGCCCATCGGTATATATGTGGCGGACTTCGCCGTAGGCGTTGACGATCAGCGTCTCCTCCGGCGTGATGGCGACCTGGAATGGCGTGGCGGCATCCATCATCATGGGAAAGCCCCAGCCGTCGGCCCGGCGCCCGCCGCGCGTCCGCGCCGCCTCTGCCTGACGCTTCTTGCCTTCGGTATTCCACGGCGCATCGAACGCGTTGAAGCGCTGCAGTGCCGGGCTACCCGCAGGCCGTTCCGGCGCAGTGCCGCTAATCGTGGTGTTGGCGTACTTCTCGCTGACCCAATATCCAGACCAGTAAGGCAAGTTGGCGAACGCGGCCAGGCGCGCCGGATTAACCGGCTCAGCCTGTGCAAAGACCACTCCACTCAGCAGCAGCGAAGCCGCTGCAGCCATGCCCGCGACAAGCCGCCTCAATGGTTCTTCCCGACCGGCTTGCCGTCGGCGGTGGCGACATCGATGACCACCCCACCCGGTTTTCCGCTCCGGAGCGGATTGTAGGTTATGTTGACCGGCATTCCGGCCTTAAGCGACGAGGGCCGCCAGCCGCGCGCATAAAGATACATCGGCGCGCCCATTTCCAGGCTGTATTCCACCATCCTGCCCGATGCGTCCTTGCTCATCAGCTGGATATACGAATGCGGATTGGTCCACTGGAACACCCGAATCGTTCCACTGATGGTGGTCTTCTTGTTCATGTCGAATTCGGCGAAGCTATGGTGCGCCTGTGCCGCAACGCCCGCCATGGCCATCGCTAGGGCGCCTGCCCCAGCCGCATAATACCGCATCCCAATCTCCTTGCCGTTATCCGGCTTGGCGCCATCCTGGCAGCGCGTTTGCCGCAAGTCATTACCTTTTCGCCGGAATTATCGGCCGGTGGCTGATGACCGGTGGCGGTTGAACCCAGCCTTTACTGCCGGCCCCAATCTTCGTTGGCGCGGGCGATCAAATAGGCGTGAATATCATCGGCTTGTTGTGGATTGAGCAAGTCGGCGAAACTGGCCATGCCCTTGTCCTGGTAGATACCTTTAAGGACGATGTCGGCAAACCTGGCGTGCGTCGCGCTCGTCATGTGGCGCAAGTCTTTAACCCCGCCGATCGCGCTTTGTCCGTGGCATACCGCGCACGTCTGAGCGAACAGCTGCGCCCCGGCTTTCACTTGCGCCTCGCTCGCGCGCAGCGCCGGCGGCGGCTGGATCGGCGCGGTCGCGGCGAGCGCGGGGAGCTGTCTCGACCCGCCGAGCTTAAATACCAGCAGTCGCGCCGCCGCACGGGGCAGTTCGGTGCCCGCGCCCTGTTCGATCTGCGCCGCACCGCCGCCCCACCCGGCATTGACCGCGACATACTGGACGCCGGCGAGCGAATACGTGATCCCGCCCGCCACCGGGGCGCTTTGCGTCGGGTATTCCCACAGCACTTTGCCGCTGCCCGCGTCGAACGCGGCGAAAGTCTGCTTGGTGGTGCCTTCGAACACCAGGTCGCTGGCGGTCACGAACACCCCGCCGTTGCCGTGGCGCGGCAGCGGGATCTGCCATGCAGCCCGCTGACGGACGGGATCCCACGCGGTCAGCCACGCTTTCTCGACCTTGTTGCCTTCGGCCTGAAGCGCCGCCCGCTGCTTGCCGGGCTCGCCGGCGAACCCGCCCCAGCCGCTGTTCGAGCGGAACGGCTGCGGCTTCCAGTCCGGCTGGACCGCGTAGACGAAGGCCGACTGGTACGACGGGAAATAGGCCAGCTTGGTGCGCGGGCTGTAGGCCATCGGGAACCAGTTATGCCCTCCACCCGGCCCCGGCATAACTAGCACCGGATCGAACTTGTAACGTACCGTCGGGTTCATCTTGGGCACGCCTGCAGCGTCGAAGCCCAGGTTCCAGTTCTGCATGACATGGTTTTTGGCGCTGATGAATTCGCCGGTCCTGCGGTCGAGGACGTAGAAGAAACCATTCTTGGGCGCCTGCATGATGACCTTCCGCTGGCGGCCGTCGATCGTCAGGTCGGCGCTGACCAACGACTGGGTGCAGGTCCAGTCCCACTCCTCGCCCGGGTTCATCTGATAGTGCCAGGCGTACGTGCCGTCGTTGCCATGGAGCGCGACCACCGAGCACACGAACAGGTTATCGCCCTTGTCTTCGGAGCGGTAGTATTGCGAGTGCGGGCTGGAATTGCCGGTCCCGACATAAACCAGGTCAAGTGCGGGATCGTAAGCGATCGAATCCCACGGATTGGCCCCGCCGCCCAAGGTCTTCCACAGGCCGTTTTCGGACCAGGTCTTGCGGACCATCGGCATTACCGCGTCCGATGCCTCGCCGTCCGGACCCTTGGCCGGATCGCCAGGTGTGAGGAAGAACTTCCACAGCCTGCGTCCGCTCGCCGCATCGTAAGCCGCGACGAACCCGCGCACTCCGAAGTCGCCGCCCGACTGGCCGACTACCACCTTGTCGCCAAACACGCGAGGCGCCCCGGTAATGGAATATGGCATGTCGTGCGAAAACGTCTGGGTCGTCCAGACCGGCTTGCCGTTGGCCTTATCGAGCGCGATCAGCCGCCCGTCGAGCGTGGCGATAACGATGCGGTCGTGCCACATCGTCAGGCCGCGGCTGACTGGCTCGCAGCAGGCATAGCGCGCCATCTCGCGCGGCACTTGCGGATCAAAAGTCCACAGCTTGGCCCCGGTCGCCGCGTTGTAAGCGGTGACGATGTTGAACGGCAGAATGTTGTACAACACGCCAGCGGCATAAATCGGCGTCGCCTCGACCCCACGATAGGTGCCGAGGTCGTCAAACCAAGCGAGGCCGAGCCTGGCGACATTGCCCGCATTGATCTGCGTCAACGGACTGTAGCGCTGCGCGCTGTAGTCGTGCCCGTCGCTGGGCCAAGCAGCAGTGTCCGTTCCGACGGCCGCGACAAGGGCCAGCGCTGCCAAGGGCGCGAACAGGCGCAATAGCGTCACGCTCAATCCTTGGGAGGTTCGGCGATCGGCTGGGTGCCGTCGGCCAGCCGCCCGACTTTGAGCGAGGCCGCCTGCGCAGCAGTCCCCGGGGGTGCCTGATAGGCACCGACCGAACCCTGCTCGGGTACGAACGGCTTGCCCGTCACCGGGTTGGGGTAGTGGAACGGTACGATCCAGTACGCCGGATACGTCAGGTACACGGTCGAGGGTGGCAGGTCAGGCGCGGGTTCGAACTTGTCTGGCCAGGTGTTGTTGAGCGCGTTCTTCCCCCACCCGTCCCAGCTGGTGTACATCGTGAACGGGCCGCTTTCGCGCTTGAACTTCCACACGCCGCCCTGCTTGACGAATTCGTCCTCGTAAAGCGGCAGGCCCCACCCCCCGTTGCTCATCACGAACGCGCGGCTGCGGACCCACCCGGTCGTGCCGTCTGGCGAGACGTCGGCGATCGGCTGGAACTGCATGTGGTTGGCGATCAGCCCTTCCTTCGGACCATCCGGCCCGAACGCGGTCTGCATGTATTCGAGCACGCGTTTCTTGCCGACGAACAACCCCTTGCCGCCAATCTCCAGCGTCGCATCGTCGGCGAACAGCTCGCTCAACTGCGTCCACTGGCCCTTGTCGACAAAGTAGCCGTAGACCTTTTGAAGCCGTTCGATCGCGTTCAGGTCCTCAAGCCGGGTGATGCGGGCCTCGAGAGCGGCGAGCTTTTGCTCGGCGGTCTGCGCCAGTGCCGGGCTGGCGGTGGCCAGCGCGATGGCCGCGATCAAAAGGCGTCGCATCACTTGGGCCTCGCCACGTTGTCCGCCGGTTCGGGAACATCACTCAGGGTCTGGCCGGTCACCGGATGGACATAGCTAAAGGGCGGGATGTAGGCCCCGGGAAACGCTCGATAGACTTCGCTCGGCGGCCGGTCGGGCGGATAGAGCGCGCTCGGCCCGTCCATCCGTAGCGCAGACTTGGCGAAGCCGAGGTCATAGTCGGTCAGCGCGGTGACGTAAAAGTGCAGCTTGGCGATCTTCCACACGCCCCGGTCCCTGACGTAAGTGTTCTCATACAAACCGACGCCCCACACCCCGTTGGCGCCCGGCTGCGACAGCATCACCATGCCCTGCCACCGCGCGTTCGCGGTTCGTCCGCCCGGCGCGACCGAGATCACCGACTGCAGCTGCATGTGATTGTTGAGATTCCCCGGCGCGAGACCGGCGGGCCCGAACAGCAGCAACGCGCGGCGAATGTGCGCCTGCCCCACATAGACCCCGCGCTGGCCGTATTCGAAGCTGCCGTCGGCCGCGAACAGGTCCGCGGCGTCGTCCCACAGCCCCTTGTCGAAATAATAGCCGAACGTGGCCTGGAGGTTTTCGATTGCATCCTCGTCCTCCAGCCGCTCGACCCGCTCACGATAGGTTGCGAGGCGATCTTGGAGCGCGGGTTGTGCAACCGCCGGCGCGGTGAGCACCAGGGCGCACAGCGCGCTTGTCGCGCGCCTCATCGCGGCGCCCGCACCGGCTTGCCGGTTACCGGGTTGCGGGCTTGGAACGGCGGCACCTGCACCTCGGGGAAGGCGCGGTAGCGCGTGGTTGGCGGGCGATCGGGCGGAAACGCTTGCGAGGTCGCGCTTGGCGAAAGGCCCTCGCCCGGCTTCAGCCGCGCCCAGCCCTTGTCATAGGGCGCGACGAAATTGACATAGAGATGCAGCGCCGCAATTTTCCACACGCCACGCTCGCGCACGTAGCGGTTCTCGTAAATCCCGTCGCGCCATTCGGCGTGCTTCTTATACTGGCCGAGCATGCCCAGGTCGCGCCAGCGCGCGGTGGCGCTGGTACCATCGGCGGCGACCACGATCGCGGGCTGGAGCGTCACCCACTCGTTGAGCTGTCCGTAGGCTAGGCCGTCCTGCCCACCGTGGAGGCGCTTGAGGTATTCGGCGATCCGCGGCCGGCCCGCATAAATCCCGTCGGCGCCGAGTTCGATCGTGCCGCTGTCGACAAACAGGTCCGCCGCATCCCCCCATAAGCCGCGGTCGACGTAATACCCGAACGCGCGCTGCAGCTTCTTGACCGCGCGCGCCGCCTCGAGCTTTTCCACCCGCACTGTCAGCGAGGCAATCTGCGCGACGGGTTGCGCAGCGGCGGGTGCCGCTAACGCGAGCGCCAGGACCGCGATAAGTCTCCTCATGCGTCAGCCTGCAAACGTAGGCCGGACAGGCTTTCCACTGGCAAACGTCTCAACAAGCGCCCTCCCACGCCCATGCTAGCGGGCGTCGCGAAGAAATTCGACCAATTCCATTACCCGTTTATCCCCTTGACCCACGCTTCAGAGCACCTGCTTAGGGGTGAGAAACGGACATCATCCCGCGTCAAGATCGGCCCCAGTCCCTCAGCCATTTTGGGGGGTGAAGGTGGAGCGTCAGCAAAGCGGCGGGCGCGCCAACAAGTAGGAATCCGAAAAAGGCAAGAACGGCCCAGCCACCATCAGGGCGCCACCACCCGAGTATGATGGGTGCGATTATTGCTAAGCTGCACGCGGCCGAGGCCCAACGAATAAGTTCCAATCGGTTGCGCGACATATGTGCAGTTTGTCAGGCGTCTCGAATGTTCGCAACAGGTCGTTAGAATACAACCATGGTGGGCTGTTGGGTGGTGCCTAACGGTTCGTTTTTATCACGGATGGCTGGATGACAATCCAAATGCGCCGACCGTCATCGTCGCGCTTCGAAGACTCCGCCCATTCGAACTCGATCAAGGCTAGAGCTGCTGCGAGCCGCACGTGTGCGGAGGGGCCTTTCACAGCCATGTGGATACGGCTTAATTTCTTAAACCGGCTGCGGGCACCTTTGGGTAAGCGGGGGGCGATCTTTTCAAAGTCACCATCGAAGCTGATCAACACCGCATTCTTGCGAGAAGCATGGGCCGCGACCAAAGGATCGGGGCTATCAGCGGGCAACTTTTCAGCCAAGCGCACCACTCTGTGCCCGCGCGCTTCGAGAAGATTGCAGACAGATTCCGTCACACAATGGTCAGCGAAGAACTCAATAGCCTCAAAAAAGCGGCTCAGGCGGCTAGCTGGTGCGTGCGCCGGGCGGCCTGCACGTCCTTGATGGTCAGCGAAGGATACTCGGCTACGATGCCTTTGTCAGAGTAACCGGCTTCGATGAAATCCGCGACAATGCTGACAGGGATACGGGTGCCCTTGAACACGGTCGCATTCCGGACGACGAACTTGTGGTTCTCGAACTTGCCCTCGTCGGCCTTCTTGCGCTTGCGAAGCTTCTCCGCCTCACGACGGACTGCTTCGGCTATCGAGGGCAGCGGAACGCACTTAAGCGCAAGCTGACCGTCAGTGATGTTGCGTGGCTGACCGCCGATATCAGTCACGATCTTTCGCTTGAGGACGCCGATCTCTATTTTCGACCAGGGCTTAGTCCACTGTGCCGTCATTGCCGGGTAAGCTGCTTTTATCTCGCTGACAGGGACGTGGTAGTCCACCATCAGGCTGCGCAGCATCCGGAGTCCGACTAGATCTTCGTAAGAGTAAATGCGGCTATACGGGTTGCCGCGATCGTCATCGTCTAGATACTCCGGGGAAAAGAACCCAAGTCGATCCCACCGAATGAGCCGCGTTCGGGTCAACTTGGTCACGGTCGCAGCGTGATCAATGCTGAACGCCTCAAGCGCCGGTCGCGGTTGGTGGGTCGCATTCTGTGCCGCCATGCTGGTTAGCCTACCCTCGATATGCTACCGTGCCAACGCCCTTTGGAGCGCCCTACCATGCTGACATTAAACGAAGCCTTGCGGACGGATCGTCTCGACGATTTCATAGCGCAAGCCGAAGCAAACGGGGTTGAAGCTGCCGATTCAGAAGCGTTCGACCGATTGGTCGGCGTGGTGGTCAAAGCGCCCCTACAAGAAGATCAAACATCCCGTTCACGCGCTGGCGGTTCGTCGCTCGGAAAGTGAACTCCGACAGGTAGCGCTGCATATGCTTGGCGCTGATCTGGACATGGGTTGACCGAACCGACGCTTTGAACAGCCGCCAGAAGCCTTCCACGGTGTTTACGTGGAACGTCTGGCGAGTGCGGTAATCGTAGTAGGCATATTCCTTCGCGCCGTGCTTCACCGCACCGTGCGTGAAGCCGTCACCAGTGAGTAAATTGTAGCTGTAAAGTTCGTCGGTTGAGACAACCGAACCGGGTTCCACGTTGTCGAGAACCACTTCGCGCAGCGTGTCCTTTTTGACGTCAGGAATGACAACCGCCTTCATCGGGCCGTCGCGGCTGATTAGCCCCATGACAATGGTTTTTTTGCCCGGCGCGCCGCGTCCGCGCTTGCCGCCCGACCGGCGGCCGCCAACGTAGGCTTCGTCAAGTTCAACATGGCCCGACAGGAGCGCGTCAAACGATTGTGCCTTAGCGGTAAGATCGCGGATTTGCTGGCCGATGCGATAGGCCGTTTTATAGGTCACGCCGAGTTGGCGCTGTAGTTCCTTGCCGCTCACGCCGTGGCGCGTCGTGCAGAACAGATACATTGCATAGAACCAGGAGACGAGCGGGGTGCGCGTGTCGTGCAGGATGGTGTTCGCGGTCGGCGCGATCTGAAACAGGCAATGCGGGCAGGCATAGACGCGGCGATCACGCAGCTTGTGGAACTGGCCTTCCGCACCGCACTTGGGGCAGTCCATTTTCGTTCCGCCGAAGCGCACGGCCATGATGTGATCGAGGCAGGCTTGCTCGTCGGGGAAGCGCGCAAAGAACTCGCGCACGCTGAACTCGGGGCTGGCAGAGGGGCTTTTCTTCGTCATTCCCCCTTCTAGCAAACCCGCTAACGTGGGTCAAGGGGATAAACGGGTTCCATTATGGCGCCCCTTGGCCTCCTTAGGAATTGGCGGTGCCGAGTTTCGGCTCGCAGCCGCCGATGTAGATCAATTTCTGCAAGTTGGGCGCAACAAACGCGTTTGCCAGGACTTGTCGAACGGCGCCAGCCGCTGGCAACCTGACCTTCGGTGACTGGCGTACTGTGGTCCAAACCTGCGCCCGGGGTATCGCGCCTGGCTGATGGCCGATCGCGGTTCGTCCGAGCTGGCATTACTATGGTTTTGCACCAGGAGCCCGGCCGCAATATCACCCGCCGCCGACAAGGGCCGCTCGTTTTCGCCGGCGTTCTCCGGGTGAAGGGCGGGCGGTCGAACCGACCTCGGTCCGCAGTTTTTGCTGTCTCCGACGCTGATCTTCCGAAGGCCCGCGCTGAACTCGAGCCGTGGCTTCCATGACGAGCACCGGGGCCAGATAGAAAAGCGATTGGCGCAGGACTGTCATCAGTTGCCCGTCGCGAAATGCAACTATGCTCGTAGTCAGGAAGGCGCAGTAGAGCATGACAGAAAAAGCGCCCCGACGGGACCTGGCAAACCGACTGAAGGCAGCGGCATATATCCATGCGAAAAATGCTGAAAGAACGATTATGCCGATCCAACCGAGCTCAAACCAACCAGCGCCCGGCAATGAGTAGGTCATGCCGATTGGTTGACCGTAGTGCCAAAGATCAAATAATTTTATTGGCGCCCCGATAGGTTTCCCGGTCCAAAGAATACGAGGAATTGGCTCCGTAAAAATCTGCAATTCAGCGAGAAAATAATCGTAAGACTTGCTACGCTGCGGAACAACATAGACCAAATATTCGAAGAACTCGAGGTTTGCCCAGTCCATAGCCTCAAGAAAGCGCAGAACTTGTGAGCGAACCGGCCCGGATTTGAAACCGACAAATTCACGGATAGCTGCACCGCGATCATCACCGACAACCCGAAATATTGCCAAGGCGGCCACCATAAGACCTGCTGTCTTGAGATTTAACCAGTAGCGCTTGTGCGCATACGAATACAGCAAGATCATAAAAAAGATCGCTGCGATGATCGGTCCCCGGCCGCCTATTCCCCCACGCAGTATGACAAAAGCAAAAAGTGGTAAAAATGACCACCAGCGAAAACGGAAGACGTATGCAAACATCCCGGCCAACGTCGCCATCATCAGGGACGCCTCGAAGAAATATCCATTCCCGGTTTTATTTATCACGGTCCCGGTGGCCAAATCCATTGTGATGCCTGATTCGCGAATACCAGCGCTTATCTGGAAGTTAGTGATCAATGACCATAATGCCGGTATTCCGCAAACGAAGCACGCTATCAAAACCGGGACCACATACTCGGTCCGGTCGTCGTCGCGGGATTCAAAGCCAAGGGTATCACGCCCCCACCGCATCGCGGCCGCCACGAACACTATCAGCCCAAGGTTTGCCCCCAGAATGACTGTATTCTTGTCCGACCAACTAGGCTGAAAATGATAGGCCACATAAATAGTATTGTAGTTGCCATAAAATGCAAACAGAGGACGTAATGCGAATACGATAAAATGGAACGCGAGGTAACCGGTGGCCGGATGAAACAGGCTGGCAGAAGATGACCTCGCATAAGTTAGTGCTACCGCTGCGAAAACTAAGCACGAGGCATAGAGCATCAACTCGTAAGTGGCGGCGGCATTCACGTTCTGGAAACCCCTTCAGATAGCCGCTGCTTCAAACGCATAGATGTACACGGTTGCGCCTCGCGCGGAGGCGCGACTGTGCGAGTACCTCCGGCGGCCTGGGCGGTGTCGCAATCCAGCGTGATGTTGCCGTGTTGCTTCGCGCTTCCACGAACGAGCTCCAGCGTGAGCAGGTTGCAAGGCCCGGGCCCGGCCGAGTTGCGGAGTTCTGGATCCATCGGCATCATGGCCTTCCTTGTGCGATAATTGCCGCGAAGAAAAGGCGCGCTGTCTATTGCTAGCTATCGCATTTGCGTCTGACCAGGGCGCTGGCTGCCCGCTACTTGCTGTGTCAGATTCCCGATTCAGTTTACGTGGACACCGGCACTGGCGCCGTGCATCGCCGGTGCGTCATGAAGGTTGCAGTCTTTCACCCTGGAACGCAGCACAGCTGGCAAACCGCACTTGCGCTGCAACAGCTTGGCCGGCTCGCCTGGTATGGCACCTCGATCTTTTACCAGCCCGACCGATATCCTTATCGGCTGGAGCGACTCGCTCCGCCGCGGCTCGCGCGCAGGCTGCACGCCGAGTTCCGCCGCTTTAGCCACCCGGGGCTAGATCCGGCACTGGTCCGAACCACCGGACTGGCCGAATGGGCCGAGCGCTTGGCGGGCCGCGCCGGTTTACGGGCGCTGGCCCAACGCATCGATGCCTGGGGCAACGCGCGTTTTGTCAACCAAATCGCGCGGGACATCCGTTCGGCCGACCCATTCGTCTTGTGGGGCTACAATGGCAGTTCGCGCACTTCGTTCGAGCTAGCTCGCGAGCGCGGTCGGGTATGCGTCCTCGATCGTACCAATGGCGATTTTCGCGTTTACAATGCGATGATGGCGGAAATCCGCGAGCGCTATGGAGAGTGGTTCCTGCCGGTTGAGCGGGAAGTGCCCGACAGGGTCATTCGTAATGACCAACGGGAGTATGAACTGGCCGACCGCATCGTGGTCGGAAGTCCATTTGCGGCCGATACCATCCGCGAGGCTGCTTCGGATCCAGCCATTCACGCAAAGTTGCGGGTGCTCAATTATTGCTTCGACGAAGCGCTGTTCGGCAACTTGCCGCCGCCACAGCCGCTAGCCGCAAACCAGCCCGTGCGCTTTCTGTGGGTCGGGCTGCTCATCCCGCGCAAGGGCATCCACCATGTGTTGGAAGCTTTTGCCCAGCTACCGGCGGGTTCGGCCGAGCTGACGCTTGTCGGCGATCTAAAAATCCCTCGCAAAGTGTTCGCCCGCTATGCCGACCGGGTCCGCTACATTTCCACTGTCGCGCGTGCCGACGTGCCCGCCATCATGGCCGCGCACGACGTGTTCCTGCTGCCGAGCTACTTCGAAGGCGCTGGCATCACGTTGTACGAAGCGTTGGCGGCAGGTTGCGCGCTGATCCAGTCCGACCGATGTGCGCCCGCCGTGTCGCCTGAAACCGGGATTCAGTTGGGTACGCCGGACACCAACACGCTTTTGCAAGCCATGCTCACCTGCATCCACGACCGTGACCGCCTGAATGCGTGGCGTGCGGCTGCTCAGGAGCGATCCCAACAATTCACATTCGCTCGTTACCGGGACAACATCGCGGATGTTCTAAGCGAACTTGACGCTGGTTCAGCGTCAGCGCCTTTTCAGTAGCGCGCCGCGTCAGGTATCTGCCAGCTCGCGTTCGAACCTGGCGATACGTCTCCGCGCTGCCGCCGCGGGCTCTCCGACAAGCACCTCGACCGCGTCGGCGAAGCGCTCGGTATCGCCCATCCACGCTCGCTCGCCCGAGGATTGCGACATGCGCATCCATTGTCCCTCGTCGTCGGACAGCCGTGCGAGGGCGATCGCCAGCGCCTCGCTGTCGTGAGGCTCGATCACGAAGCCGTTTTCCCCATCGCGAACGAGCGCGTCCCGCGCGCCGACCGGGCTCGAGGCAATGACCGGCAGGCCGCAGGCGAGCGCCTCGTTGACCACCAATCCCCATTGCTCTTCGCGGCTCACCAGGCACAGCGCCAACGCGCCGCGCAGAGCCCGAGCCACTGCCTCCGCACCCAGGAACCCGGGCCAATCGATCAGGCTGGCGATGTGAAGTTCCGCAACCAGCGCTTCCAGTTCGGCCCGTTGCGGCCCGTCGCCGAGCAGAACCAGCCGCCGCGGTTGCCCGCCGGCCCGGGCGACATAAACCGCATAGCCCCGCAGCAAGACCGCGAGGTTTTTCTTGGCCACGAACCGCCCGACGAACACAAACGGCCGCGCTTGCCATGACGGGGGATCGGCATCGTGCGCGGCTTGGTCGCGGATTCGCTCCAGTGAAACGGTATCGTAGCCGGGCACCACAGGCCGGCCACCAAACCCCAGCAGCGCCATGTACTCGGCCTGCCGTCGCCCGCCGACCATGGCGGCTGAATAGGCCCGCAGGAGCAGTGCCTTGCCCATCTCGACGAGGCGACGACGAGGGCTGTCGTCATGCTTGCTTTCGGTCATGACCACGACTTGCACGCCCCGCAGGCGCAGACACCACGACAGCACGATTGCGTCGGGGAGGTTGTAAGGCAAGCCGACCAGCACGACCCGGCATCCGTACAGCGCGCGCCATTCCGCGCGAAAACGCCGCACCCAGCTCACATCCTCGAACCGCCGGCCGGGAAACAGCACCAGCTTTTCCGCCCCATGTACCGCGCCTGAGGTATCCCACGCATAAACGGCACTGTGAGTGGCGACTTCGACCGCGCGAACCCTGGCCCGGCCGATCAGACGCGCCGCCGCCGCCTCACAGCGATCAACATGATAGGCGGCGAACTGGCTGAAGACGATGCCGACCGTGGGCAGTCCGTCCGGGGTCCGAGGTGTTGGCGCCGGCATCCCCATGGTCTTACCCGCGACGCGGCTCGGCGCAAGGTGCCGCAGCGTGCGAGCACATTGCAAACTGCCGCGCGAAGGTTAGGGCCTATCGCATGCGTATCCTGTTGACCGGGGCGAGCAGTTTTACCGGCAGCTGGCTTGCCGCGGAACTCGCTCGGCGCGGGCACACGGTCGTGGGCACCCTGCAGGACAGCTCGGCCGCGTATGCGCCGCTCGCGCGGCAGCGGCTGGAAATGTGCCGCGTGGCGGGCGTCACCCTGGCCAATGGCGTAACCTACGGGAGCGACGCGTTGCTGGGCCTGGTCGATGAGGGCTGGGACGCGATCGCCTATCACGGTGCCGACGTCCGCAATTACCGCGGTCCCGACTTCGACCTGTTGGGCGCGCTCGAGCGTAATACCCGCGGAGCGGCCGAGCTATGCCATCGCGCGGTGGCGGCGGGCGTCGGTCGGATCATAGTCAGCGGCACGGTGTTCGAGCCTGGCAGCGCCGCGGGTGACGAACTGGACCGCGCTGTCACCCCCTACGGCCTGAGCAAGGCGCTGAGTTGGCAGGTGATGCGTTTTCATGCCCGGGAAGCGGGCCTGGCGGCGGGCAAGTTCGTCATCGCAAATCCGTTTGGGCGGTTCGAGCAGGAGCGTTATTGCACATATCTGGCGCGGACCTGGCTCGCCGGTGAGACCGCGCTGGTGCGCATGCCCGACTATGTGCGCGACAATGTTCCGATCAGCCTGATGGCGCTCGGCTTCGCCGATTTTGTCGAGCACCCGGAGCGACCGTTTGCCGCCCCGAGCGGCTATGTCGGTACCCAGGGGGTCTTCACCGCCCGCTTCGCGAACGAGATTGGCACACGGCTGGGCATCGCGACCCCGTTCACTCTGGCGCGCCAGACCGATTTCTCCGAACCCCTCGTGCGAACCGCGACCGAAGCCATGCCGGGCGATTGGGACGAGGCGGAATTCTGGGACGACCTGGCGAGGTATTACAATCAACTGGGCCCGCCGGAGGGATGATGGGCGGCGCGATTGTCTTGCCGTTGGGTTCTGCTATCGGGAGCCCCCCTGCCCGCGGCCGAGCCCAAATTGGCGGCGCAGCTCGCAGTAGCAGCAACAGGAGAGTCCGGTGACCGCCAGCACTCGCCCGCTCAGCGCGCCGCAACCGACCGCCCTGCCCGATGTATGGACCGTGGACAGTGTGGAGCGGCGCGACGACCGCGGCGCCTTTGCCCGGCTGTTCGACCGCGACTTGCTTGGTCCTCTTCACGGCGATCGGCCGATCGTCCAGGTCAATCGCTCGATCACGCGTGCGGTCGGTGCCCTGCGCGGGCTGCATTTCCAGATCGCGCCTCACCTCGAGGCGAAATGGGTGCGCTGCCTGCACGGCCGTGTGTGGGACGTGGCGGTCGATTTGCGCCAGGATTCGCCCACGTTCCTGCAGCATGCCGCCGTGGAACTGAGCGCCGAGCGAATGAACGCCGTGTTCCTTCCCGAAGGTTTCGCGCACGGCTTCCAGGTTCTCGAAGCGGATAGCGAGCTGCTCTATCTCCACAGCGCGCCTTATGTCCCAAGCGCGGAAGATGGGGTGCGATGGGACGATCCCGCGCTCGCCATTACCTGGCCGCTACCTCCCACCGATATTTCCGTGCGTGATCGCGAGCACCCGCTGCTGTCCGCCTCTTACGAAGGCCTTGCCGTATGAATTGCCGCCACTGCGCTGGCGCGCTGGAACAGGTTGTCATCGATCTCGGGCACGCGCCGGCATCCAATGCCTATCTTACCGCCGAACAGCTTGCCCGGGATGAGGTCTACTCTCCGCTCATCGTCTTCGTGTGTCACGTGTGCTGGCTGGTGCAGGTACCGTCCTACCATCGCTCGGACGAGCTGTTCACGGCGGATTACGCCTATTTCTCGTCGGTCTCGTCGGGCTGGGTGGATCACGCGCAGCGTTATGTTGCGGCGATGATTGCGCGCTTCGGGCTGGGCGCCGATGATTGGGTGGTCGAAATCGCGTCCAACGACGGCTACTTGCTGCAGTTCGTTCAGCAAGCGGGGGTTCGCGCCACCGGCATCGAGCCGACCGCGTCGACCGCCGCCGCCGCGCGCGACAAGGGCATCGAATCGATCGAGCGGTTCTTCGGAGTCGAACTGGCGCGCGAGCTGGTCGCAGAACGTGGCCATGCCTCGCTCACTGCGGCCAACAACGTCCTCGCCCATGTGCCCGATATCAACGACTTTGTCGCCGGTTTCGCAATCCTGCTCGCGCCCGATGGCGTGGCGACGTTCGAGTTTCCCCACCTCGCCAACCTGATCGCGGGAGCGCAGTTCGACACCATCTATCACGAGCATTACTCGTACTTGTCGCTACTCGCGGTCGAGCGGATTTTCGCCGCCGCGGGGCTGCGCGTGTTCGACGTCGAACGGGTGCCGACCCATGGAGGCTCGCTGCGGGTATTCGCGTGCCGCGCCGCCGCCAGTCACACCTCCACCGCGGCAGTTGCCGCGCTGCTGGCGGAAGAACGTGCGGCGGGCGTAGCGACGCCCGGTTATTACGACACACTTGCGTCGCGGGCCTTGCAGATCAAGCTCGACCTGCTCGATTACCTCGTCAGCCAGAAGCGGGCCGGGAAATCGGTCGCCGCTTACGGCGCGGCGGCAAAGGGCAACACGCTGCTCAATTACGCAGGGATCCACGCCGACCTGGTCGACTTCGTGTGCGATGCCGCCCCGTCGACGCAAGGCCGCTTCCTCCCCGGCAGCCATGTCCCGATCCTGCCCCCCGCCGCAATCGCCGAACGCAAGCTCGACGTAGTGCTGATCCTGCCGTGGAACCTAGCGTCCGAAATCAAATCGGAGCTCGGTTATATCCGCGAATGGGGCGCGCAGTTTGCGGTGGCCGTGCCGCGTTTGGAAGTACGGTGAGCGTCATGGGCCGGCACGAATTCCCCTTCCCTGGTTTTGAAGGAATGCTCCATCGCCTTTACGCGGCTGTGGTCTTCCGACGCCGATTTGCGGCTTACGGCAAAGGCGCAAGGGTTAGTCCATTCGCGATTGTGAAAGGCATGGGTAACGTAACGATTGGGCCCAACAGCCATGTCGGTCGTCGCACCCAGATGTTGGCCAACTGCTCTGGTATGGAGCCAGAAGCTTGTAAAATCGCTATCGGCCAAAACACCTATGTTGGGCAAGGATGCACTTTGTCCGCACACGGCCTGTTGAGCATCGGAAACAACATCACAATCGGGGACAACGCTTACATCAGCGCCGGTCAGCACGCATTTGCAAATCCAGGAACACGAATCATCGATCAGCCGCTTTTACGCGGCGAGGTCGAAATCGCCGACGGAGCGTGGATCGGCTATGGCGCGTTCATCAGCTCCACAAAAAGATTGTTAATCGGCGCTGGCGCTGTTGTCGCGGCCAACGCCGTGGTCACGCGGGATGTGCCAGCCCTGACTATGGTCGGCGGCACGCCGGCTCGCCCGATCAAGCGTTTTGACACGGCTAGCGGAGAATGGCGACTCATCAAGGTGCCGTCCTTCCCTGTATGAGCCGGAAGCGCAGTTGTTGTAGTTGCGCGGCGGCGATACTCCGCATGTCCGGCATCGCAATTATCGACAGGCACAAAGCAAGGAGCGACGCCAAAGCGACTGCCGCGAGCAAAGGCACGCCCGAAGCGTTGGATGAAATCATTATTCGCGTAAGTCCCAATACGGCGGTCGAGACCGACAACTGAATACCCATATCCACCAGATACCAGCGCCAAGCTTCGCCCCGCAGCAGGCGCCTGTGCATGATGGGCACTTCCATCAAGAGGTAGCCTGAAGTGAGCACAATCCATGCGATTGCAGCTCCGAACGCACCAAACCGTTGAGCTAAAACGAACAACAAAGGCACATAGAGCCTGACCGAAAAAGAAGTTGGGTGATATCAGCATGATGTGATTCAATCGGTGTTGCGAGACATCGAAGGAGGATCACATGTGGACTGACACCACCCGGCGGCAGTTTGCCCGAAGCGGCCTG
>JBDSUJ010000026.1:0-4507 GCA_039927815.1 Croceibacterium sp.
GCGACTTCGGCGGTGGAGGCGGGGGAGGCCAGCGCCAACGCCCGCCCGGTGTAACGGCCCCGCCAGTCGGTCAGCCACGGGTCCATCAACTCAGGATCGCGCGTCAGCCCCCGTTCTCCCAGCAGGGCGGTTGCGGCCGCAAGAAACGACGAGGCGTGATCCATCGCTACGCCATGCCAGCCTGCCCCGACCGTTGCCAAGGTCGAAAGTTGCCCAGCCCAAAAAGTTGGTGAGGCGAAATGGGTTAAGCCGCTATTCAAGCGCCCCTGCTAAGCAGGCCACCCGAATGAACATCCTGGCATTCCTGCTTGCGCCGCTGGCGCTCGTCCCGGCTCCCGCGCAAGCGCCGGCGGGCGACAGTCGGACGCCCGATCAAGTCCGCGCCGCGCCGCCGCTCCGCGTGCTCTCGCTCGATGCGGGGGCGCAGCCCGCGCCGCCGTTCGACGTGCTCCCCGACGGGCACCGCGTGCCGGAGCAGAACCAGGTCAGCATCGAGCAGCACGTGATCGTGCGCATCGCGCCGAGCGCGGCCGATCCGCGCGCCCGGATGAGCTCGCGGCTGCCGCCGCCCGAACCGCTCAGCAAGACGTTCAAGGAAAAGAAGATCGACGGCTGCTTGCCGATCAGCGCGATTGCCGGGATCACCCCGTCGGACGACAACCGTCTGCTGCTGTTGCTGCGCGACCGGCGAGTGGTGAGCGCGGCGCTGGAAAAAAGCTGCCACGTCGAGGAGTTCTATTCAGGCGCCTATATCGACCAGAGCGGGGACGGCCAGCTGTGCCCCAAGCGCGAGCAGCTGCAATCGCGCACCGGCTCCAAATGCCAGGTGTCCAAGCTGAGCCGGCTGGTCCCGCGCGATTGATCGCGCCAGCGATTTGTTGACTTTTCGCCCATCATACGCCTAGGGCGCGGGCGCCGTTGATCCCATACGGGGTCGGGCATATTACCCGGCGGGCCTATCCCGCCCATTCCGGACATTACCAGCTTTATGAATTTTGCCGATCTCGGCCTTTCCGACGAATTGCTGCAGGCGGTTGAGGCCGCCGGCTACAGCGAACCCACGCCCATCCAGGCGCAGGCGATCCCGCAAGTCCACATGATGAAGGACATCATCGCGATCGCCCAGACGGGGACCGGCAAGACCGCCAGCTTCGTCCTGCCGATGATCGATATCCTCAGCAACGGCCGCCGCCGCGCGCGCATGCCGCGCTCGCTCATTCTGGAGCCGACGCGCGAACTGGCGGTGCAGGTAGCCGAGAATTTCGAGAAGTACGGCGTCAACCACGACCTCAAGATGGCGCTGCTGATCGGCGGCGTGCAGATGGGCGACCAGGTTAAAAAGCTCGATGAGGGCGTTGACGTGCTGATCGCCACCCCGGGCCGGCTGATGGACTTGTTCGGGCGCGGCAAGATCATGCTCAACGGGTGCGAACTTCTGGTAATCGACGAAGCCGACCGCATGCTCGACATGGGTTTCATCCCCGACATCGAATTCATCTGCGAGAAGCTCCCGACCACGCGTCAGACGCTGCTGTTCAGCGCCACGATGCCGGGGCCGATCAAGAAGCTGACCGAACGCTTCCTGACCAACCCCAAATACATCGAAGTGGCGCGGCCCGCGTCTGCCAACCTCAACATCGAACAGGCCAAGGTCCAGGTCTCCAGCCGCGACAAGCGCGACGCGCTGCGCCGGTTGCTGGCGACCGCCGACGTGACCAGCGCGCTGGTGTTCGCCAACCGCAAGACCACCGTGCGCGAGCTCAACAAGATGCTGCGCCAGCGCGGCTTCGCCTCGGGCGAGATCCACGGCGACATGGACCAGGGCAGCCGCAACGCGGAGCTGGACCGGTTCAAGAGCGGCGAAGTGACTGTGCTGGTGGCCAGCGACGTCGCTGCGCGCGGGCTCGACATCAAGGGCGTCAGCCACGTCTTCAACTACGACACGCCGTGGCACCCGGACGACTACGTTCACCGCATCGGGCGCACCGGCCGCGCCGGCGCCAAGGGCAAGGCGTTCACGCTGGTCACGCCCGAAGACGCCGAGGCAATCGGCAATGTCGAGAAGCTGACCGGGTTCAAGATCCCGGTTCACAGCCTCGATGGTGACAAGCCTGTGCGCGAGGACGGGCCGCCGCGTGAGGCGCGTGCACCTCGCGAAGAGCGGGCCCCGCGCGAGAACCGCCCGCCCCGCGAAGAGCGAGCACCCCGCGAAGAGCGAGCGCCCCGCGAAGAGCGTCAGCCGCGTGAAGCCCGCGCCCCGCGCGAGGAGAGAGCTCCCCGCGAAGAACGTGCCCCCCGTGAGGAGCGAGCGCCGCGCGAAGAACGGCCTGCGCGCGAGCCGCGGCCGGAGCCGGCGGAGCCCGCGGGCGAACCGGGAGAATGGAACGGCCCGGTCCCCAGCTTCTTGTCGCTCAAGGCCTAGCATTCCGCCCCTTGGGGGAGGGGTTCTTGGCAACAGGCATCCATCCGCCTAACCCTGCGCGCGTGGCAGGGAGCGCGCCCGCTCCCCGCAGGGAGACCCGATGTCCGCCAATATCGAGGAGCTTGAGCGCCGCCGCGCCGCCGCCCGTCTGGGCGGAGGCGAGCAACGGATTGCCGCGCAGCACGCCAAGGGCAAACTGACCGCGCGCGAACGGCTCGAGGTGCTGCTCGACGACGCGAGCTTCGAGGAACTCGACATGTACGTCGAGCACAACGCGGTCGACTTCGGTATGGACCAGCAGCGCATCCCGGGCGACGGGGTGGTCACTGGCAGCGGCACTATCCACGGCCGGCTGGTCTATGTGTTCAGTCAGGATTTCACCGTGTTCGGCGGCTCGCTGAGCGAGCGCCATGCCCAAAAAATTTGCAAGATTATGGACATGGCGATGAAAGTTGGCGCGCCCGTGATCGGCCTCAACGACAGCGGCGGGGCGCGCATCCAGGAAGGCGTCGCCAGCCTCGCCGGCTACGCCGAAGTGTTCCAGCGCAACGTCCTCGCGAGCGGGGTCATTCCGCAAGTGAGCCTGATCATGGGGCCGTGTGCGGGCGGGGCGGTCTACTCACCCGCCATGACAGACTTCATCTTCATGGTGAAGGATAGCTCGTATATGTTTGTAACCGGGCCTGAAGTTGTCCGCACAGTTACCAACGAGGTGGTCACGCAGGAAGAGCTTGGAGGGGCCGTGACCCACACGACGCGGACCGGGGTCGCCGACGTGGCGTTCGAAAACGACGTTGAGACGCTGCGCGCCGCGCGTGAGTTCATCGCCTATCTGCCTGAAAACAATCGCAGCGGCGTGCCGGTGCGGCCGTGCGACGATCCATGGGACCGCCACGAGGACAGCCTCGACACGCTGATCCCCGACAGCGCCAACCAGCCCTACGACATGCACGAACTGGTGCAAAAGGTGGTCGACGACGGCGAGTTCTTCGAAATCGCCCCGGCGCATGCGGCCAACGTCATTTGCGGCTTCGGCCGGATCGAGGGGCGCACAGTGGGCGTGGTCGCCAACCAGCCGATGGTGCTGGCCGGGGTGCTCGACATCAACGCCAGCAAGAAAGCGGCGCGGTTCGTGCGCTTCTGCGACGCGTTCTCCATCCCGATACTGACGTTCGTCGACGTCCCCGGGTTCCTCCCTGGCACCGCGCAGGAGCACGGCGGGATCATCAAGCACGGCGCCAAGTTGCTGTTCGCCTACGCCGAGGCGACCGTGCCCAAGATCACCGTGATCACCCGCAAGGCCTATGGCGGAGCGTATGACGTCATGGCGTCGAAGCATTTGCGCGGCGACCTCAACTACGCCTGGCCGACGGCCGAGATCGCGGTGATGGGCGCCAAGGGCGCGGTCGAGATCATTTTCCGCGGGCTGTCGCCGGACGACATCGCCGAGAAGACCCGCGAATACGAGGAGCGCTTCGCCAACCCGTTCGTGGCGGCGTCACGCGGCTATATCGACGAGGTGATCTATCCCCATTCGACCCGGCGGCGGATTGCGCTGGGGCTGCGGAAGCTGAGGAACAAGCGGCTGGAGAACCCGTGGAAAAAGCATGATAATCTGCCGCTGTGATCCCGAAACTCGAGGAAACTGAACGCCTGTTGCGCGAGCAACGGGCCCAGTCGGAAGTCCATCCCCGCGCGAGCCGCCCGTCGTCACCCTGAACTTGTTTCAGGGTCTATTCCTCGGCCGACGCGGAGTGGGCGGACGAAAGCGGCCCAGCCGAAAAGCCTCTTGCGGCGCCACGCTCCGCTCCCTGTGCACGATGGACCCTGAAACAAGTTCAGGGTGACGGGATTGGGTCAGGGTGGCACGTGTGATCTTGACCATCGGCTACGAGCAGGCGACGCAAGGCGCGGTCGTCGCGACGCTGCTTGACGCCGGCGTCGAGGTGCTGGCGGACATTCGCTACCTGCCGCTGTCGCGCCGGCCGGGGTTCTCGAAAAGCTCGCTCAAGGCGGCGGTCGAGGAAGCGGGGATCGCTTATCGCCACTTCAAGCACCTTGGCACGCCCGCCGAGGGCCGGGCCG
>JBDSUJ010000027.1:0-37618 GCA_039927815.1 Croceibacterium sp.
CAACACGGAGTAGGCGCGATCGCAGGCGCATGACGTTGTCCCCTCAGGCAGGACTTTAAGTCCCGCTCTTTGTATTTGGTAGAGGTTTGCAACGAATTGGCCCAGTTGCCAAGCAGCGATCAGGCGCGTCGCAAAGCGGCTGGGGATTGAAATCCGAGCGGCGGGGAAGTGGGTTCGTCTGACCCAAAACTGACAGTCCGCTATCGGCCCAGGTCGGACATTCGGGCGCCGTCGGACAGACGCCTGCTTAGCGCCCGTGTCGGTCGTTCAAAATCGTGAAGCCACAACTGAAGAGCAAACATTGAGGGGCGGATATGCGGTGCGGGCAAGCGGTCGATGTAGCTCACGGATCATGCGTTCACGGATGATAAGTTTTTGGATTTTGCCCGAAATGGTCAGTGGAAATTCGTCGACGAACCGGATGCAGCGCGGGATCTTGTAGTGCGTGATGGGGCCTTCAGGAGCCCGAGGATCTCCTCCTCCGTACAGTTTTCGTCCCGTCCCAGGCGGATCCACGCACACAGCTCTTCGCCCATTCCGGGGGCGGGGCAGGCCAAAAACCTGTACCTCGGTAGCTTTCGGGTGGCCGTAGAGAATGTCCTCGATCTCGCGCGGTTAGACGTTCTCGCCGCCGCGGATCACCATGCGAAGAGCATCCGCAGTCCGTGGCTTTGGATCATTACCGGGCGGGCATGTGTCCGACAGAGCCACTGACATTACTTCTTTTTAGCAGCCAAGTTGGTGACAACATACGCGGCGATATCGCGAAGTTGGTCCGGAGAGTAAATCGCCCCAAAAGCCGGCATGGCATTACCCTTTCCGGCAGTCGCTATGGTCACGATGTAGTCGATCGGCCGTGCTAACAGGCTTGGTCCCCCGCCGTGCCCCCCAGCCCCGTCGTCGCCATGACAGGCCAGGCAGGCTTCACGGTACAGGGCCGCGCCGCCGGCAAGGTCGATGGGCTGGGTTGCTCGGGTTGGGACTGCCGCAGCCGCCGGCGGGCCGCGCCCTGACGGAATAGAAGCCGTTGGGGCCAGACTTGGGATGGTTCCATCGAGGGAGAAAGCCCACACGCCGTCGCCTCTCTTCCCGCCCGAGAAGGTACCGCCGCCTGCGTGCACCACGATGAGTTGACGGCCGTTGTGCATGAAAGTCGTGACGGTGGTGTTGACCCCGCCATCCGTCATGAACTCCCACAATTCTGCGCCGGTACGCTTGTCGAGCGCCATCAGCCGGCCATCGGCGCGTCCGACGAACAGCAGTCCGCCACCCGTGACCACTGAGCCGGAGAAACAGATCTCTCGCCACTGCTGGCGCCAAACAATCCTGTTGGTCGTTACATCGATCGCAGCCAGGATGCCGCCATCAAGTGTCTGGCCCTGGCCGAACCCACCACCCATATAGACTTTGCCGGGCACGGGTTCATCGAGGTCACCCTTGGCCCAGTAAGTCGAGGCCCGGTTGGAACCGCATTGGTACATGGTGTGCATTTCCGGATCGTAGGAGGACGGTGGCCAGTTGGCGCCTCCGTTGGAGCCCGGCCGCATGATCCTGGGCTCGGTCCAGAACGGCGTGAATATCCTTCCGTAGTTGGGAAGGTGGTTGGTACCCGGCTCAAGCTTTGCGCCATCGGGCGTTATGTCGATCTCTTGGGGAACGAACGCCTCGCCAATCGGATAAGGCTGTGTCTTGGCGGTGGCCTGGCGCGGCTCCTGCGGGACGTGCCTCTCGGGGATGCCGATTAGCGGTTTGCCGGTGACACGATCGAGAATGTACGTGAAGCCGGTTTTGCCGACCTCGGCAATCACCTTGCGCTTCACACCCTTGTACGGCGCTTCGAACAGGATGACCGGGTTGGACGAGTCATAATCCCACAGGTCGTGATGGACCTGCTGAAAATGCCAGCGGTATTTTCCGGTGTGCGCGTCAACCGCCACAATGGAAACCGTGAACAGGTTGTCTCCGGTGCGCACGCTCCCGTTCTGGTCGGGCCCCGGATTGCCGGTCGAGAAATAGAGTAGGCCCAGGTCTGGATCAACTGCGGGGGTCTGCCAGACCGCGCCGCCGCCGCTCTTCCAGGCGTTGGATTTGGCCGGCCAGGTTTCATGCCCCTTCTCGCCAGGGGCCGGCACGGTGTAGAATGTCCACACCAGCTTGCCCGACTTGGCATCAAACGCCTTTACCCGGCCGCGCACTCCCTGTTCGCCGCCGTTGAAACCCGTGATGACCATGTTGTCGTAGTAGAGGGGCGCCGATGTTATGCCTAAGCCGTCCCGCCAAGCTTCTGTTTGAACCGACCAAAGTTCTTTGCCGGTCTTTTGGTCTAGCGCGATCAGGCGGCAATCTAGGGTGCCGATGAAGACCTTGCCGTCACCGATCGCGACACCGCGGCTGGAATGCCCCTGGGGCGCCCCGGCGCCGGGATCGGGATGCGCTGAATAGTTCCACAGGATTTTGCCCGAATCGATGTCCATCGCGAACACGTCGTTGGCCCCGTTGATGACATAAAGCGTGTCGCCATAGGCAAGGATCTGTGCTTGTCCCGAGTGGTCCTGCCGCGCCCCCGATGCCATGCCGGTACGCCACAGACCCTTGAGCCGGGTGACGTTTGACCGGTTGATCTGGTCCAGTGGAGAATAGCGCTGGTTTGACAAGGTGCCGCCGTTGGTGATCCAGCCGTCGGTAGGCAGTGCCATCAATTCGCGGGCCGTGAACGCTGGCGCAGGGCGAATGGAGCGGGGATCGCCGGTGGGCACTGCGGGCGCGACGATAACTGGCGGCGCGCGCACGCCGGCACCTTGCGCCGAAGCCGGCGCTTCGCTGGCGAGAATGACGGCCATGGCGAGACTGGCGAGTGACAGGCAGGCCGCCACGGGCTTGTTAAGCGTGAATTTCAAGATTTGGCTCCCCCACCCCGTTGGGCATCTGACGCCGCCGAAGCTGGAGCGTCAAGTGTTCGGGCAAACCTGCGGATGCCGCATGCTCCGTTGGGTGCAGGTTTCACGCGTTTGACCATCTGCTCGCGCCTGTAATTATTGTCGCATGCCCTACTTGACCTAGCGTTCGGCGGCGATGCGTGGCAAAAACCGAGTGGGGATGTTTCAAACAAGGCGCGCCGATGAAGTGCGCAATGAACGGGATTTCAAAGCATGGCGGTCGACTTCACTGGTGATACGTTCTCGCCGCCTGGCTTCAACAGCCCGACACGTTTCGACGGCAGTGTCTACGATTGCGAGGTGTCCGGCAAGATTCCCGTCGATCTGCACGGCACGTTCTATCGGATGCAGTGCGATTTTGCCTATCCAACGCTCAAGAACGACTGGATGACCGGGTTCAACGGCGACGGTCATGTCAGCATGTTTCGGTTCAAGAACGGATCGGTGGATTACACGGGCCGCTACGTGATGACCGAACGGCTGATTGCGGAGCGAGCGGCCCGACGCCGTCTGTTCGGGGTCTATCGCAATCGCCTTACCGATGATCCGAGCGTGGCCAATGTCGACCGGGGTGCCGCCAACACACATATCTACTGGCACGCCGGCAAGCTGATGGCACTCAAGGAAGACAGCCTTCCCTATCTGCTCGATCCACATACGCTCGAGACCAAGGGCCGCTGGGATTTCCACGGCAAATTCAAATCCACTTCGATGTCAGCCCACCCGAAAATCGATCCGGTCACCGGAGAACTGATCTGTTACGGCTATCAGGCCAAAGGCGACTTGTCCGACGATATCGCGGTCTACGTCGTGGGCCGCGACGGCCATGTGAAAAAGGAAGTGTGGTTCAAGGCGCCCTACGTAGGGATCGTTCATGACATCGCGATCACGCGCAAGCATATCGTCATCCCGGTTATCCCGCTTGTCACCAGCCTGGCGCGGCTGAAATCGGGCGAACCGATGTGGGAATGGAATCCCAGCTACCCGACGATGGTTGCCATTCTTCCTCGCGAAGGGGACGCAAAGGATATCCGGTGGTTCAAGGGGCCGGCGCGCAATACCCTGCATTTCAACAACGCGGTGGATGTCGGTAACTCCGTCCAGATGGAACTGCCGGTGTCCGACGAACAGCGTCAACCTTCAAAGATCAAACGATGGACGTTCGATTTGAATTCCAAGGACGATAGCTTCAAGGAAGAGGTCGTTTCCACGGTCAACGGGCCGCTTGTGCGGATGAACGACAAGTTCCTTTCGGTCCCATACCGGTACTGTTACGCCGGGCATCAAGACAAGGAGCGGCCGGTTGATCAGCTGCGGGCCCCTGGCCTGGCGGGGCGTGCGACGAATACCTATCAGCGCGTCAATGTTCAGACCGGAGCGACCAACGCATTTTTCGTCGGTTCCCTGCAGAGTTTGCAGGAACCGATGTTCGCGCCGCGCGAGAACGCCAAACACGAAAGCGATGGCTACGTCTTAGGGGTCGCCAGCAATTACGCCGAGATGAAATCCGAACTGGTGATCGTTGACGCGGACCATATGGAGGCCGGCGCTATTGCGACCGTGAAACTGCCCTTCCGGCTAAGACCGGGCACGCACGGCAATTGGATGTCAGCCAAAGAGCTTCCGTTCGCATGAGGTATTCGATGATGAACGTGGCAATGGTAAACCGTCGGAATCTGCTGATCTTAACCGGAGCGGCGGCCTCCGCCAGCTTCGCACCGACATTGTCCTGGGCAACCGCGCCCCTGGGCGGACACGGCCAGATTACCGACATGACGACCAATTCGCCGACGTACACGACAGCCATCGGTTACGGCCGGGCACAAATGGCTCATGAGGTTTTCGACCCACTCGCGTTCGCATTCTGACAATAATCACGTTGAACGCGGCGTATCCACGTCGCGCTTTGAAACCGAGACAAAGCGCGAAAGCGTCCCCTGCAATCCCTTGGTGCCCGCGCTATCGCCCCGTGACCGGGTTTTTGTAATGTATCGGAAGGTCATAAGTCTTCGGGTAATATTCGAACACCAGACTGGGCGGCCGGTCGGGCGGGACCTTCCGGTTCGGGCCGGGCAGGACACCCCGGGTCTGTTTCGACCAGCCCCCGTCATAGGCGACATTATAGGTGTTGTAGGCGTGGTCGACTTTGAACTTCCAGACCCCGTCTTCCTTTACCATCTCGTTTTCGTAGATCGCGCCGCCCCAGCCAGCTGAAACGCCGGCTTGGCCCATCATCTGAAGCAGACGGATTCGCACCTTTGCCGTCTTGGCATCCGGGGCGACGGTAATCACCGGCTGCAGGTTGAGGTGGTTGCCGAGCCGGTTGGGCTTAGGTCCCTCAGGCCCTCCGAAAGCGGGCAAAAATGCCCTGATATGGTCTTGGCCGACGTAGACACCGCGCTGGGCCAACTCCATCGATCCATCCTTTGCGAATAGATCGGACAACTGGTTCCACAAGTTCTTGTCGAGATAGTAGCCATACGCCGATTCCAGGTTTTCGATCTGGTCGTAGGCATTGATCCGGTCGATACGCAGGCGCGTTTCGGCGATCCGGGCCTTGAGCGCCACGATGGCACGGTCAGCTGCGGGATCGCTTGCACAGGCCGGCCCAGCGGAGACAAGCAGGCCCGTCGCGAGGATGGCCGGGCGCGCCCAGTAACCACGGCGACGGTTCAATTGTAATCTCCCGAATATTGAACGGGCTTTCCCGTGACCGGGTTGGGATAGTGAAACGGCGCCATGTGAGCCTTCGGATAGGCCTTATATATCTCGGTCGGCGGCCGGTCGGGCGGGTAGACGGTGCTGGCGATTTCAATGGGCTGCGCGTCCTTTCCGAAGCCCTTGTCATAGTCGGTCGAAAGGTTAGGGTAGTAATGAATCGACTTGAACATCCAGACACCGTTATTTTTGACGAGGGTGTTCTCGTAGGTCCCCTCGGTCAGGTGGTTTTGCCCGCCAAGATCGCCACCCATGCCAAGTTCACGGGCCCGCACCATGGCGGTCTTTCCGTCAGTCGCGACATGGACCACGATCTGAAGCTGAAGATGGTCGTCGATATGGCCGTCGCGCGGTCCCTTTGGTCCCAATAGGTCAAGAAATCTGCGCACATGGGACTTGCCGACGTAGACACCACGCTGCGCGAATTCGATAGTACCGTCACTGGCGAAAAGATCCGCAACCTGATCCCACTCCGCCCGATCGAGATAATATCCATAAATGCGTTGCAGATTCTCGATGTCCCGCTCGTCTTGTTGCAGCCTTGCGCGCCGATTGATTTGGGCAAGACGCTGGTCGGCAGCGGCAAGAGCGCGGTCGGGCGGCGCAGCGGTCGCCGCTCCTGCACCAAGCGCAATGTGCAGCAAAACGGCCCAGGCCATGAACCGAAGCGTCATTTTGCGTTCTCCCGGCCGGAGACAGGGTTGGCGTAATGAAACGGCTGGATGCAGGGAGCCGGATAACCAGCGCAGGGATCGTCACGCGGTGCGTCGGCCGGATGGGCCAGCTTGAATCGGCTGCGACTCGGTGGCGCCGAAGTTCCCGTTAGGCCAGGGAGGATCGCCACGGTTGGCGACTCAGAATTGTCTGAAGTGGGACCCGTGCTGGCTGCCGGTGTGGCAAGTGGCTCTACCTTGCCCCAGCCACCCTCGTATGGTGCTGCGAAATCGTTGTAATAACGTAGGTCTTGGATCTTCCAGACCCCCGCCTGCTTCACATAGATATTTTCGTAAATGCCTCCGGCCCACGATGCTTGGCCCGCCTGATTGGCCTGCGGATTGGCAAACCGGCCGATCATGGCAAGAACCCGCCATCGCCCCTTGGCTGTCTGGCCATCTCCCGCCACGTCTATGACGGGCTGGAGCACCATATGATTGTAAACCCGGCCGTCCTTAATCCCGATGGAACCGTCGCCGACATTGCGCCAGATGTGTTCCCGGATGCTGGCCTTCCCAATGAAAACACCGGCTGGATAGGAAGCGCGCGCGTCTTCCGTAAACAGAGCGGACAAATCCTCCCACAAGCCTTTGTCGATGAAGAACCCATACTCCCGCTGAAGTTTGCGGATCGCGGCCACATCCTCGGCGTGCGTGAGATCCGAATCCAGTTGGTCGAGTTCGCGTTCCAGGGCAGCCAGCGTGCGTGCCTGTGCCGGAGTGGCTTTCGCCTGAGCTACGGACGGCAGAGAAACGATCAGGCACCCCGCCAGGAAGGTTCGCGCAAACCTGTATTCGGTCATTTTCCTCAACTTCCACCTCCAAACGGAGCGTGTCCGGCTCTCTTGCCGACATTATCGCTATTGCGACCCGAATTCCTGCATTTTACCCCTAGGGACATTCGCCTTGAGGCTATTCTGACCATGTCAGTACGCCGCCCCCGAGTTCATCACCCTAACTGATCAGCCTAACGGAGGGATCGATCTAAACTACGACTTATGAGCTGCCATGAGCATTGCCAAATCTTCCAGGTCTGATTATTGACTTATCAACAAAAAAGGGGGGATGTCTATGCTCAGCGATTCGGTCAGGTTCCGGGCGGCCTGCAGCGCCGCTGTTGTCGCATTGGTGCCAGCAGTAGCCAGCGCGCAAAGTGCTGCCCCCGTCACCGCCCCACCGGCCTCCGATGAGGAGATCGTAGTAACCGGTTCGCGAGTCATCACCGACGGATTTGCGGCGCCAACCCCGGTCACCGTGGTGACAGCCGAACAGATGCGCCAGACGGCGCCGAACAGTCTGGGCGATGCGATCAATCAACTGCCCCAGTTCAAGAGTTCGTTCGTGTCGGCATCCACGGGTTTCCGCAATGGCGCGGGCGACGGGGGCAGTTTTGCCAACTTGCGGGGCCTGGGCGCTAAGCGCGGCCTGGTCTTGCTCAACGGTGAAAGGGTCGTGCAGTCGCAGGCCAGCAGCAGCGTTGCCGGCGCTGTCGATCTCAATGTTTTGCCGCAAAGCCTGATCAAGCGTATCGATGTCGCAACCGGCGGTGCAACCGCCGCCTACGGCTCGGACGCGCTTTCGGGCGCGGTCAACTTTGTCCTCGACACAAATTTTACCGGTCTCAAGGGAGAGATACGCGGCGGCATCACGACTTACGGCGACGACCGTTCCGTTGCCGGCTCCCTCGCCTTCGGTCACGCCTTTGCCGGCGGGCGCGGGCACGTGATTGCTTCGGTCGAACATTACGAAACCAATGGCGTTGTCGATTTCACCGACCGCCCATGGGCTGATAATTCAATTGCCAGCGTTTCGACAGGCGCGGCCTTGCCGCAGTCTTCGCTGGCCACTCCGACCACTATTGTCGCCTCCAACATCCGGCGCTCTAGCCTCGCGTCTGGCGGGCTGATCCTGACGGGCGCAACCGCGCTCAGAGGTTCAACCTTCCTGACCTCGGCAGCGACGCTGACGGCGTTTCCGTTTGGCGCGTATCGGACGGCAAGCACAATGGTCGGCGGAGGGTTCGATCCTGACTTTGGACGCTATTTCTCGCTGTTGCCGCGAACTAAGCGTGACAACGCCTATGTCCGGGCCAGCTACGAAGTGACACCGGATTGGACCGTCCATGCAGACTTTCTGTATGGTCGTTCCAAAGTCGCCTATCGCGGCCTTTATCAAAGCACGCCGTCAGGCGGATACACTATCTTCGCCGACAACGTATATCTTTCGCCTGCCGTCAAGGCGCTCGCCACCGGGCCAGGCGCAACCGGCACTCGCCTCTACAATCCGGCTACGGGCCAGTTCAACGGTTCAACCATCAACACCTTCACGATCGGCCGCATCAATACCGATTGGGGGTTCGAGCAGCAGAAATCGAGTTTCGAGATGGCGCGCGGCTCGGTCGGGGTAAGCGGCACAGTCGGGCCGTGGTCGATCAACGCCTATTACACGCACGGGCAATCAAGCCACGACGACGCGAGCCCGGGCGAAGTCATCAACGCCCGGCTCTATGATGCGATCGATGCGGTCGCGAGCCCGGGCGGCGCGGGCCTGCCCGCCGCCGGGACTGCGATTTGCCGTTCGACCATCACCACACCGACCAACGGGTGCGTCCCGCTCAATGTAATCGGCCAGAACGTCGCCAGTCCGCAAGCCTTGGCATTTATCATGGCCGGGTCCGGGCCAACTCTTGCACAACGCCTGACGCAGGACGTGTTCGATGTCAGCTTCCACGGGGAGCCCTTCGCGCTGTGGGCTGGCCCCGTCTCGTTTGGCGCGGGCGCGACCTATCGCCGCGAACGTGGCCACGCGGTGGCCGACGCAATTTCAGAATCCTACAATGCGGCTATCCTCACCCCGCTGTCACCGGCTTACAAACCGCAGCTTACGCCGCCTCTTACAATCAACGGATATCCCACCGCGTTGCAGGGCGCGCGCGGCGGTTGGTCGGGTTTCAACCCGGGCGGTTTTGACGGGCAGTATGATGTTAAAGAGGTTTTTGCCGAGACGCTGATCCCGCTCGCCACCGATGCCTTTTTCGCCCGCTCGCTGACCCTCAACGCCGCGATCCGTTATGCTGATTATTCGACCGCCGGTGGCCAAACCAACTGGAAGGTGGGCGTCGTCTGGCAGCCGGTCGAAGACATCCGTTTCCGCGCTGCCAAATCTCGCGACATCAGGGCGCCGAACCTGTTCGACCTGTTCGGCGGCGTGACGCAGAGCAACGGCCAGTTCAACGACCCCTTCCGCGGCAACGTCCTGACCCAAGGCGCGCTGACGATCTCGCAAGGATCGCTGACCCTGCAACCTGAGCGCGGATCGACTGAGACGGCGGGCGTGGTCCTGCAACCACGCAGTATGCCGGGCTTCTCGCTCTCGGCGGACTACTACAACATCCTTATTACGAATGCGATCGCCTCGCCCGGTGCGCAGACCATCGTGAACCAATGCTTCAACGCAAACACCACCTTCTGTTCGCTGTTTGTGCGAGACACCGCCAACCTGGGCATTTATCCAGTTGGGCCGATCACGACGATCTACAACGTCCAGCAGAACATCGGCACCACCAAACAGCGCGGTGTCGATGTCGAATTAAGCTACCGGGTGCCGCTGAACGCCCTGTTCGCGGGCCGCCGCGACATTGTCACGTTCCGTGGCTTGCTCAACTACGTGGGCCTGAACTCGACCAACGTTGTTGGCAGTGCATTCACCACCAATCTGGTCGGGATAAACGGGGGCGGTATCGCCGCGGGTACCGGCGGCAATGTCGACTGGCAGGGCTCCTTCAACGTCAACTACAACAACGGGCCGGTGACGATCAACTGGCAGGAGCGATTCATCAATGGCGGCAAGATAACCGCGACCTCTGACAGCTTCGGCAATCCCTACCCCGCAACCGCCCTGGTTAACCCAAACTTGACCGGCAATGGCCAGGTGCCAAACACTGTCCCGGCCTATTTTTACACCGATCTTTCGGGCTCTGTGAAGTTCGGCGAAGCTGAGCAATACGAAGCGTTCCTCGTCATCGCCAACCTGTTCAACAAGGCGCCGCCCACGCAAACCGGCAGCGCGGCGTTCGGGTATGGCGTGATCCCCACGAATTACACCCTTTATGACACGCTGGGTCGCAATTTCACCGCCGGCGTCAGGTTCCGGTTCTGATCCTGCGGCCTCCTCGGGCGCGGCGTTCACGGCGATGACCGATCGGCATGATCGGCGAACGGTTATCGCCGCAGTCGGCGCGGCGATTGGCGGGTCACTTGCCGTCCCAATCCTGGCCGCGACCGTGCCCCGGCCAAGCGGCCAACGAGCAATCGAGCTGGGGCCAATCGTTCAAACCGCCAGCGGCGCAGTGCGCGGCTACCGCGCGGGTGGTGTGCATGTCTTTCGTGGCTTGCGTTACGGCGCGCCAACCGGCGGCGCGAACCGTTTCAAGGCCCCGCAGCAAGCCGAGCCCTGGACGGGGGTGGCTGAAACGCTGATCGCGGTCGGAGGTCCCAGCGCGCCCCAACAGCCTGAATTACCCAACGCCTTGAATGCCGGTTTCACGTCCAACGCGCCGATGTCGGAGGATTGCCTGTTCCTCAATTTGTTCACCCCCGCGGCGAACGATCTTGGCAGGCGGCCCGTCATGGTGTGGATCCACGGTGGCGGCTACAGCAAGGGCGCCGGCACTGCGCCCGGCTATGATGGTACACATCTGGCGCGTGACAACGACGTCGTGGTCGTGGCGCTGAACCATCGGCTGAACGCGTTCGGTCACCTCTATCTGGGGGACGTGCTGGGTCCGGCGTATGCCGATTCCGGTAACGTGGCTCTTCTCGACATCGTCGCCGTGCTCGAATGGGTGCGTAAGAATATTGGTCAGTTCGGCGGCGATCCCGGCAATGTCACGCTGTTCGGCCAATCAAGCGGCGGTTCCAAGATCTGCGCGCTGATGGCCATGCCAAGCGCACAGGGCCTGTTCCACAAGGCTATCATCGAAAGCGGCGCGACCCTTAAATTCAGAACGTTGGAAGCGGCTGTGGCCGCAACGGACAAGGCGCTGACTGTGCTCGGCCTGACGCGTACCTCCGCTCAGACCCTTTTGACCCTGCCCACTGCCGCCTTCCTTCCGTTCGGGGGACTGGCGGGATCGGTCGGGTCGGGCCCGGTGATCGACGGCCACTCGCTGCCGCGCCAGCCTTTCGAGCCCGACGCGTCCCCGACGGCCGCGGGTATCCCCTTGCTGATCGGATCGGCGGAGACCGAAATGACCATCGCTGCCAAGCCGGCCGATTTCGCGATGGACTTCAGCGAATTGCGTTCGCGGCTGGCAGGGCAGCTGGGCGACAAGCTCGACCAGGTGATGGCCGTTTA
This sequence comes from Croceibacterium sp., assembly GCA_039927815.1. Lineage (GTDB taxonomy): Bacteria > Pseudomonadota > Alphaproteobacteria > Sphingomonadales > Sphingomonadaceae > Croceibacterium_A. Next base: position 11,723 of record JBDSUJ010000027.1, read on the forward strand.
CAAGGCGAGCCGCCCAACCGCGAGCCCGGCCGAGATATACTTCTTTCTCACCGCAGATTTACGGACCACCAAACCAACTCTGTTGCAGGCCGAGCGACAAGCGCTGCAGAGCCACGCGCCGGTATATCTGTACCGGATGGGCTGGCGGACCCCGGTCGCCGGGGGCAAGTTGATGAGCCCGCATGGCATCGAGCTCCCGTTCGTCTGGAACAATCTCGAGGCATCGCGCGGTCTGGTCGGACACGGCGCTGAGCTGCAGCCGATGGCTACGCGGATGAGCCGGAGATGGGCGGCCTTCGCGCGCACAGGAAATCCGAACGTTCCGGGTCACTTACATTGGAGCCGGTTTACGCCGCAGACGCGGGCGACGATGGTTTTCAATGTCCGCGATCAGCTGGTCAACGACCCGTACAGGAATGAGCGGGAGTTGCTGCTCACCGTTCCGGCGGGCCCGTTTGGCTAATTCGTTCTGCCCTCTCGCTCAACATTTGTCCCGCCATATCGCTGCGAAGAATGGCTACAGCCCACCGCTCTTCTCCATCCTCAATGTGAGCCATCGCCGAGGTCTGGAAATGCTAGATTGCGGACGTCTCGCCGCATCTTACACATCGTTGGAAACTTCTCAGGATCTTCCGGCGGTGGAGCCCTTGAGCTGTTTGAAATAAAGGGTTCGAAAGACCAGCGTCGGGGCGTCCGTGCGAACCGACTTTTCCTGACCGGCTGGTGGCACTTCCTGTGGGTCAGAACTCTAAAGGATCGCCTGGTCTTCGCGGGCGATCCGCCGATTGGCTAAACGGAACATGGGGTCAAGCAGCCGGAAACGTGCGAAACTTCGGTAGCTGGCTAGGATCATGCGCGTGGTATTGGCCGACTCCGGCAGGCAGACCGCGACGTTCCGAAGTGTCTTGCCTGGAGGATCGATCTTTAACTCCATCGCGTTCGTATAGTGGTAGTCGAGCCTTGTGCTTCGCTCCCGGCCGGGAGTAACATTTTCGATAGCGCCCCCGGTGGGCGTCGCGGTCGGGTGTCAGCGCTGCACAGTTGAGCGGGCCTGCGCTCCATTCCTATCGCACGGCCGCGACCCAGACGATTGTCTCCACCTACCTCGGACTGGCAGTTGCGCTTGCGCTGATCGCGCTGGCAGTGTGGCTGTTTCGCGACCGCTTGCGGGGCGAACGGCACGAGCATGGCTCGGCGGTGGCAGGCTTCGGCCTGCTGCGTCGCCCGCGTTTCGGACACGGCGGGCTGTGCATCTTTCTTTATGTCGGGGCTGAAGTGTCGATCGGTTCGCTGATCGTCAATTACCTGCGCCAAAGCGATGTCATGGCCCTGTCCGTGCAGGATGCCGGCAACATGATCATGTACTACTGGGGCGGCGCGCTGGTGGGCCGACTGATTGGCTCGGCGGTGTTGCGCGTGGTCAGCCCAGGGATGGTTCTCACCGGAGTCGCCTGCGGGGCAATCGGCTTGCTGGCCGTTTCGACGCACACCGTCGGCGCGCTTTCCGGCTATACCCTGTTGGCCGTAGGGTTGATGAATTCGATCATGTTCCCGACGATCTTCGCGCTCGCGTCTGAAAAGCTGGGCCCCCACGCGGCGGACGGCTCGGGAATCAGCAACATCGCCATCTTCGGGGGCGCGCTGGTGCCGCTCCTGACGGGCATGGTGGCCGATGCATCGGGCAGCCTGGCCGTCGCGCTGGTGCTGCCTGCTGTATGTTACGCGGTGATTGCCGGTTTCGGGTTTTACGCCCGCCGGCCGGCATAGAGTTCGAGCCTAGAGCGGCATGTTGTCAATCAGCCGTGTCCCGCCGATGCGCGCAGCGACAAACAGGCGAGCGGCGCTGCCGGGCTCGGTAAGCGAGACGAGGCTGTCCGCGTCGGCGACCTCGGCGTAATCGATCGAGACGAAGCCCGCCGCCAGCAGGCCTTGCTTGAGATCGGACAGGGCGGCGGCAATGGCGTCGCCTCGCCCGATCCGGTCGATCGCCGCGCGCATCAGGCGCGGAAGCGCGCCGGCACGCGCCCGGTCGTCAGGCGAGAGATAGCGATTGCGGCTGCTCATCGCCAGGCCGTTGGGTTCGCGCACGGTTTCGACCCCAAGGATCGCGTCCGCCTTGGGCAGGACCAGGTCGAGGTCGCGCGCCATGCGACGGATAACCGCCAGCTGCTGCCAATCCTTTTCCCCAAACAGCGCCAGATCGGGCCGGACCTGGTTGAAAAACTTGGCGACGACCGTGGCGACCCCGTCGAAATGGCCGGGGCGCGCGCTGCCGCACAGCCTGTCGCTCAATCCCGCAACCGACACGATGCTGGCGAACCCGGCCGGGTATACTTCCGCCACCCCGGGCGCCCACAGCAAGTCGACGCCTTCCGCCTGCAGCAGCCGCGCATCGTCAGTCAGCTGGCGCGGATAGGCCGCCAGATCCTCGTTCGGGCCGAACTGGGTCGGATTCACGAAGATCGAAACGACCACGACTTTGGCCTGCGCCTTGGCCCGCCGGACCAGCGTCAGGTGCCCGTCGTGCAGCGCGCCCATCGTCGGCACCAGCGCCACCAGCCCGCGCGCGCGCAAGCTGTCCACAGCCGCGCGCAGAGGGGCCAGCCGGTTGACGGTTTGCATGCGCGCGAGCCTCCGATAAGGACCTATCCACGCGCGGATAGCCGCCCGTGACTGCGAGAGAAAGCCACCTGTGACGTCTGCCGCCCCCTACCGGATCGTATTCGCCAACGAGAAGGGCGGTACCGGCAAGTCGACCACCGCGGTCCACATCGCGGTGGCGCTGGCCTATCAGGGCGCCAAAGTGGCGGCGATCGACCTCGATCCGCGCCAGCGCACGCTGCATCGCTATTTCGAAAATCGTGCCGAAACCGAAGTGCGCCGGAGGGTGCTTCTTCCGGGTGCAACGTTTTCGGTCCATGACGGCACGGATCCGGCGGCGCTTGAAGCCCACATCGCCGAAGTCGGCCGCGGGGCAGATTTCGTGGTCTTCGACACTCCCGGACGCGACGATCCCCTGGCTCGCCACGCCGCCACGCAGGCGGATACGCTGGTCACCCCGATGAACGACAGTTTCGTCGACTTCGACCTTATCGGGCAAGTCGATGCCGAAACCTTCAAGGTGCGCCGATTGAGCTTTTATGCCGAGCTGATCTGGGAAGCGCGCAAGAACCGGGCGCTTAAGCAGCTGCGCGAAGGGCGCCGGGCGATGGACTGGGTCGTGGTCAGGAACCGCGTCCAGCATGTCGATGCGCGCAACCAGCGACGGATCGACCAGGCGCTCACCGAACTCAGCAAGCGAGTCGGCTTTCGCGTCGCGCATGGATTGTCTGAGCGGGTGATATACCGAGAACTGTTTCCCTCGGGGCTGACCTTGCTTGACAAGGGCCAACTCGGCGAGCTTGGCACCAGCCACCTGGTGGCGCGGCAGGAATTGCGCGCGCTGCTCGGGAATCTCAACTTGCCCATCGCGGCGCAACGTCCGAGCGAGGCGGCCTGACCGGTGTTCAAGCTGCTGATCATCGCCGCGGTTGTATGCTACGGCTGGAAGCTCGTGACCGGCCGCTGGCCGTGGGGCTCACAGGGAGGAACGCGCGCTCAGGCGGTCATGCGCGCCCGGCGTTTACTCGGCGTTTCGGCCGCTGCCACGCGTGAGGAGATCGTGGCGTCGCATCGCCGCCTGATCACGCTGGTCCATCCCGACCGCGGCGGCAGCAACGGCCAGGTGCACGAAGCCGACGCGGCACGGGATCTTCTGCTCGACGATTTACCGCTTAGTATTCAGGAGTAACGATGGCCCACCACTTCGATTCCACGGTCCTGCGCGAATACGACATCCGCGGGATCATCGGCCAGACTCTCGGTCCGGATGACGCGCGCGCGATCGGCCGCGGGTTCGCCACGCTGCTGCGTCAGGCCGGTGGCAAGCTGGTCGCGGTCGGGTACGACGGGCGAGTCAGCTCGCCCATGCTCGAACACGCGCTGATCGAAGGCCTGAACGCGAGCGGCTGCGACGTGCGGCGTGTCGGCATGGGGCCGACGCCGATGCTGTATTATGCGGAAGCTTCAGCCGAACAGGTGGATGGCGGCATTCAGATAACTGGCAGCCACAATCCCGCCAATTATAACGGCTTCAAGATGGTATTTCAGGGGCGCCCGTTCTTCGGCGCCGACATCGTGCGGCTCGGGCAGATGGCGGCCGAGGGTGCGTGGGACGACGGCACCGGCACGGTTGAGACCGTGGAAGTGATGGACGCCTATATCGACCGCATGCTCGAGGCGCTCGGCGGAATAGACCAGGCGCAACTGGGGAAGCTGCGGATCGGGTGGGATGCGGGCAACGGCGCCGCCGGCCCCGCGCTCGAGGTGCTCGCCGCCCGCTTGCCGGGCGAGCATCACCTCTTGTTTACCGAAGTCGACGGAAATTTTCCCAATCATCATCCTGATCCTACCGAGGAAAAGAACCTCGCCGATCTCAAAGCCCTCGTCGCGGCGAAGAACCTCGACTTCGGAGTTGCCTTCGATGGCGACGGCGACCGCATCGGCGCGATCGACGGCCAGGGCCGCGTCATATGGGGCGATCAGCTGCTGATGATCTATGCGGAAGACCTCTTAGGTAGACTCCCGGGGTCGACGATCATCGCGGACGTCAAAGCCAGCCGCGCGCTGTTCGAACGCGTCGCGGAGCTGGGCGGCAAACCGCTGATGTGGAAGACCGGGCACAGCCTGATTAAGTCCAAAATGAAGGAGACTCACGCCCCGCTGGCCGGCGAGATGAGCGGCCATGTGTTCTTTGCGGACGAATACTACGGTTTTGACGATGCCTTGTACGCGGCGGTCAGGCTGATTGCGGCCTCAGCGCGTCTGGGCAAGACCGTGACCGAGCTCAAGAGCGCGATCCCGCCGATGGTCAACACGCCCGAGTTGCGCTTCCAGGTCGATGAAAGCCGCAAATTCGCCGCGATTGACGAGGTCAAGCAGCGGCTCGAGGGGACAGGGGCGGATGTCGACGACACCGACGGGGTGCGTGTGACCACCGACGACGGATGGTGGCTGCTGCGGGCCTCCAACACCCAGGACGTGCTGGTCGCGCGCGCCGAAAGCAACACCCAGGATGGGCTCGACCGCCTGCTCCACCAGATCGATGATCAGCTCGCTGCCTCGGGGCTCGAGCGGGGCGCTCAAGCGGAGCATTAAGGCTGGCCCGCGTCAGCAGGCCGCATCAGTGTTATGCCGCGACAAGATATGAAGCTGGCGGCCGTGTGTCGCCGCCGTGGTTGCGGTCCCCAGCGAGCCCCGTCCGGCATATCAACAGCGGCTTGACGCACGCGGACGGCGAGCGCCTAGGCTGATGGTGATGGCGAGCGTCCCGCCCGAAATAGCGCACTGGTTCGGCGCGCGCGGGTGGCGCGTGCGGCGTCATCAATCCGAGATGCTGAGTGCAGCCGATTCCGGCAAGCACGCCTTGCTGGTGGCGGATACCGGGGCGGGCAAGACGCTGGCCGGGTTCATGCCAACGCTGGCGGCATTCTGCCCGAGTCAGGGTGAGCCGCCGCGCGACGGACTCCACACGCTCTACGTTTCGCCGCTCAAGGCGCTGGCGCATGACGTGCAACGCAATCTGCTCACGCCAGTCGAGGAAATCGGCCTTCCGATCCGGATTGAGACGCGCAGCGGCGATACGCCGAGCGACCGGAAAAAGCGCCAGCGCACCCGCCCGCCGCATATCCTCCTGACCACCCCGGAATCGCTGTCACTGCTGCTTAGCTATCCCGAAAGCGACGAACTGTTCGCCGGCCTCCAGCGGGTGGTGATCGATGAGGTGCATGCGTTCGCGACCGGCAAGCGGGGCGATCTGCTGGCGCTGGCGCTGAGCCGGTTACAGGCAATTGCCCCCGGGATGCAGCGCGCGGCGCTGTCGGCTACCGTCGCCGATCCCGAGGGTTTCCGGGCCTGGCTGGCACCGTGGGGTGAGGTCGACACGGTCCAGATGGTCGCCGGAGAGCCCGGCGCGCCGCCGCATGTGGAAATCCTGCTGCCAGAGCAAGCCAGCGTGCCGTGGGGCGGCCACGCCGCCATCTGGGCAATCCCCCAGCTGTACCAGATCATCAAGCGCAACAAGACGACGCTGATCTTCACCAACACCCGCTTTCTTGCCGAATATATCTTCCAAACGCTGTGGGACGCCAACGAAGACACTTTGCCGATCGCCATCCATCACGGATCACTGTCCAAGGAAGCGCGGCGCAAGGTGGAAGGCGCGATGGCGTGCGGCGAGCTGCGCGCGCTGGTCGCCACCGCCAGCCTCGACCTGGGCGTCGATTGGGGCGACATCGATTGCGTGGTCCAGATGGGCGCGCCCAAGGGCTCTAGCCGCCTGTTGCAGCGCGTGGGCCGGGCCAATCACCGGCTCGACCAGCCGAGCCGCGCGATCCTGGTGCCCGGCAACCGGTTCGAATTCCTCGAAGCCCAGGCCGCCAAAGACGCGGTCGACCAAGGCCAGCGCGATGGCGAGGACTTCCGGCCCGGCGGGCTCGACGTGCTTGCCCAACATGTCATGGCGTGCGCCTGCGCCGGACCGTTTCACGAGGCGGAGCTGCTCGCACAAGTCCGCTCGAGCTTGTCCTATGCGTGGCTGGACGAAACCGTGTGGCAGCGGGTGCTCACATTCGTCGCAACCGGCGGATATGCGTTGCGCGCGTACGACAGGTTCAAGCGCATCGTGCGCGATGCGGATGGAACGTGGCGGCTGACCCATCCGGAACACGCGTTCCGACACCGGATGAATGCCGGAATCATCGTCGACAACGAGATGATCGAGATCCGTTTCCGCAACGGCCGTTCGCTCGGCAGGGTCGAGGAGCAGTTCGCTGCCAGCCTGCGGAATGGCGACACGTTTCGCTTCGCGGGCCTAGACCTCGAGGTCGAGGCGTTTCGCGATCTCGACCTGATCGTACGCGCGGCGCGCAAGTCGGCGACGATCCCCAGCTACATGGGCCTGCGGCTGCCGCTGACAACCCATCTGGCAGATCGGGTGCGGGCGATGCTGGTCGACCGTACTGGCTGGGGCCGCTTCCCCGACGATGTGCGCGAATGGCTCGAAGTACAGGATTGGCGCTCGCAGCTGCCCGGTCCCGATAACCTGCTGGTTGAGAGCTTCCCGCATGCCAAGCGCCACTACACGGTGTATTATACGTTCGTCGGGTGGAACGCGAACCAGTCGCTCGGCATGCTGATCGCCAAACGGATGGAGGAGCGCGGCTTGCTGCCGGGCGGGTTCGTGGCCAACGATTACTCGCTCGCGGTGTGGGGCCTGCGGCCGGTCGACGATCCCGCCGCGCTCCTCTCCCCGGACATCCTCACCCACGAGTTCATCGACTGGGTGCAGGATTCGCACTTGCTGCGACGGGCCTTTCGCGAGGTCGCTGTGATTGGCGGTCTGGTCGAGCGCCAGCACCCGGGCAAGCGCAAGAGTGGCAAGCAAGTGACGTTCTCGACCGACCTGATCTACGACGTTCTGCGAAAATACGAGCCTGACCACTTGCTGATCGAAGCCGCGTGGGCCGATGCGCGCGCGCGCATGACCGACATCGGGCGCCTCGGCGACTTGCTAGACACGGCCGCGGCGCGGCTGGTCCACGTCAAGCTCGACCGGGTCAGCCCGCTGGCTGTGCCAGTCATGGTGATGATCGGGCGCGAGAGCCTGCCGCAAGGGGCGGTGGACGAAGAGCTCCTGCTTGAAGCCGAAACATTGGCCGATGCTGCAATGCGAACTGACGCGTCGCCGTTGGATGATGCCGACTAGATCCCGGTACGAGAATCGCCTCAGACAACGAAAAAGGGACGGCTTGCGCCGCCCCTTTTTTTGCTGCTGGTGGCCGGGTTACTTACCGAATTGACGGTACTTGTCGTTGCCGACGAAGCCGAACTTGGTGACTCCCGAGCCTTTGATGATGTTGAGCACCTTGGCCGAAAGGTCGTAGGCCGCTTCGGACTCAGGCTCGAACTGCAGTTCGGGCTCGGTCGGGAGCGCTCTGGTCGCTTGTAAATTGCCGACCAGCTGGCTCGCGGTGATCGGAGTTCCGTTCCACAAAATTTCGTTATTCGGGGTAAGCACGATCTTGTTCTTGATCGGATCGATGATCTTGTCAGTCGCCGGTGACGGTGACGGCAGGTCGATATCGACCGAATGCGTCGCGACCGGGATGGTGATGATCATCATGACGAGAAGCACGAGCAGGACGTCGATCAACGGCGTCATGTTCATGTCCATCATCGGTGCGCCGTCGTCCGACCCGCCTGCCATTGCCATTCGAAAATACTCCTGGATTGCTCAGTCGGATCAGCCGTTCGGGTCGACCGGATTGGAAATGAACCCGACCGTCGGATAACCGGCCGCCTGGACGTTGTAGATTGCACCGGCGACACAGCGCCACGGGGCGTTCTGGTCGGCCCGAATGTGAACTTCGGGGATCTCGTCCGGGTTCTTCATGATCGCCTCAGCGCCGCCGGCGCGCTGCACGATGGCATCGAGACGCGCAAACGCCTTGTCGTAAAGCTCCTGCGAATCGACGAGCGTGGTATTGTTGATATAGACTCGGCACTGGCCGGCGCGGTAGGCGCCGCCATAGCCCGTGGGCGAGAGCGCGGGAGTGCGGCCGGCTTCGTCGGTGGTCGTCACCGTCAACAGCAGGTTTTCAACCTTATCCTTCGATTCGGTCGTGCGCATGATCGGCACGCGTAGCTTCTCGACCGTCTGAATGGCGACCGGGATCGCGATCAGGAAGATGATCAGCAACACCAACATCACGTCCACTAGGGGCGTAGTGTTGATGTCCGACATCGGCCGATCTTCGCCGCCTATCTGAATAGCCATCTATCGTTTCGTCCTATGTCATAGTCTTGGATCGAAATAACCGGGGGGTGTGCCGCCCGCATGCGGCCGCACGCCCCCCCAATCGTCAGCTAGACCTTGGCGGGGTGGTGACCGTGGTGCCCGGCGATGTCGTCGGGTTCGACGGAACGGCCGTCCGCGTGGCAACAGGGGCCGTCTTGGCGGCGGACGTTGCACTGGCGATCATGACCGGCTTGACGGTGCCGCCTGAGTTGATGTTCGCCAGTACATCCGTCGAGAAGCCCGAGAGGTTCTCGGCGATCCGCTTGTTACGGCTCTGAAGCCAGTTGTAGGCGAGCACCGCCGGCACCGCGACCAACAGACCGATCGCGGTCATGATCAGGGCTTCACCAACCGGGCCGGCAACCTTGTCCATCGAGGCCGAACCGGCGATGGCGATGCCGATCAGGGCGCGATAGATGCCGATCACGGTTCCGAGCAAGCCGATGAACGGCGCGGTCGCGCCGACGGTGGCGAGGAAGGGCAGGCCGCCTGCCAGCCGAGCGTTAATGCTCGCTTCCGAACGCGCGAGCGAGCCGTGCAGCCAGTCATGCGCTTCGAGGCTGTCGGTCATCTTGGCGTGCTGCGCTTCGGCCGCGAGGCCGTCGTCGACCAACTGGCGCCAAGCGCTGTTTTTCTCAAGCTTGGACGCGCCTTCGTTGAGCGTATTGGCACGCCAGAAGTGGGAGCGCACGTTGCTCCATTCGCGATTGATCTTGCTCTGCTCGAGCAGCTTGGTGATCAGAATGTAGAACGAGCCGACAGACATGATCATCAGCACGATAGCGATGGCCAGGGCGATCCAGTTGGGCCTGCCGTCGGGGAACATCATTTCGTTGAGGCCGAACTTAGCCTGGGGAGCAGCGCTCCCTCCGGCCACGGCGAGGATATCGATAAGCATGCGGGTTAGTCCTCTCTTCGAAGAATAAGCTGAAACGGTTACCTGCTGAGTTGATAGACGATCGTCGTGCTGGCCTGCCCGCTGGTCGGGTTCCCGGCATCGTCAAGCGCCGGATTGTAGCGCGCATACCGGGTCATGCCTTCGCAGGCCGCTTGGTCAAGTACGCTCGAACCGCTCCCTCCGGTGACCGAGCAGGCGGTTACGCGACCGTTCGCACCGATCGTAACGCGGACACCTACCCGACCCTCGGTTTCGTCACGGATCGCCCGTGCAGGATAATTTTCCTGAATCCGCGCGGCCCAGCTGCCTTGGCCCTGAGGTGTCGCACCCCGCGCCTTCGATGGCGCAGGCGGCGGCGGCGGAGGAGGAGGCGCGGGCGGCGCAGCGACCAGCACCGGTGCCGGCGGCGCGGGCGGCGCTGCCGTTACCGTCGCGATCGGCGGCGGTGACACCGAGATGCTGATAGGTGGGGGCGGGGCGACCGGCGGCGGCGGCACATTATCCGGCGGAGGCGGGGGCGGCGGCACGTCGGGTGGCGGCGGTTCCTCGACGTCCACCGTGGTGACGCGCTCGACCGCCTTCTTGATCGCCGAATAGGCGAGGCCGGTTACCAGCGCATAACCGACGGCAACGTGGATCAAAATGACGAGGATAATAGCGACGAGCCTGCCGCGGCTCATCTCTTGGTCAGCGTAGGCCATCCAGTCCCTTCACTCCGAAAGTTCAATTCCACCAGGCAAGCCTGGCACGAGGGCGAAGATTAAGATCTGCATCTTGCCCGACGCCGAAAAGACTTGTCCACCCGTAACCGACACAACAGCCGTTTTAACGGCGGTTTGAAGCTCCCGGACGGACGTTCGAACCCTGTTAATTTTGTGTTTATGGGCCCAAACGGCGCGAGCCTTAACCGCGATGAACGACTGGGGCAAACGCTTTGTCGGTTAACCTGCGATTCACCCGCGAAGGGCTGGAAAGCCCCGGGTTGACGGTACGATAAACACGCCGCGCGGTTTGTCATCTCAGGAGGAAAAGCGATGCCGAACATGTTCAGTTCCCGGGCACACCGGGTCGGCCTGGGACAATGGCTGACTTACCTGGGTGGCGTCCTCGCGCTCGCCGCCGGCGCTCTGTCGGCGCACGCGCAGACACGGCTCTCGGCGCCAGTGGCGATGTTGTCCTATGCCGACATTGCCGACCTGGTCCAGGCCAGCTCGACCGTCGCCACCATCGAAGTGCGCAGCCAGGCGCTGGTCGAGCCTGCCCGCGCGCTTGGAGTCGCCCCCGGTCACGCACGGCTGTACGTCGAAGCGCGCACCCAAGGCCTGCTGTGGGGTCGCAGTGGTCTGGGCGAGCAAGTGGCGTTCCTCGCAGACGTGCCCCTGCTTGCCAACGGTAAGCCGCCCAAGCTGAAGAAGCAGCGGTGGGTCGTGTTCGGCGCGCTCGTGCCGAATCGGCCGGGCACGCTCCAGCTCGCGGGCACCGATGCCTACTTTCCCGCCACTGCTTCGAGCGAGCAGTTGACTCGCACTGTCATCGCGGCGCTCGCCGCGCCCGATGCACCCCCGCGCATCAAGGGCGTGCGGGATGTCATGTCGGTCGCCGGCAATCTGACCGGCGAATCGGAAACCCAGTTGTTCGTGGACAGCGTCACCGGCGCGCCGGTCGCCCTTACGGTGGTGCGGCGGCCGGGGATGGCCCCGCGTTGGGGCGTGTCGTGGAGCGAGATCGTTGACGAATCCGCTCGGCCGCCCGAACCGGATACGGTGGGGTGGTACCGGCTCGCGTGTTTCCTGCCCGCAGAATTGCCCCAGCGCGCCTATCTGCAGCCGGAAGCGAGCGCCCGCGCCCGGGCGGCAGCCGACTACCGCGTGATCATCGACGGCCTCGGCCCCTGTCGCCGCACGCGCGCCTGATGGACTAGTCAAGGCGGCGTCGGTTGCCTAACGGGCGCGCGTCGCTTGGAAGGTACGCAACGATGGCCGCACCGCTTCGCATTGCCCTGGCCGGGCTCGGCACCGTCGGCGCCGGGGTGATCCGCCTGATCGAGACCAACGGCGCGCTGATCGCGCGCCGGGCCGGTCGGCCGCTCGAAATCGTCGCAGTGTGCGCGCGCGATCGCTCGCGCGACCGCGGGGTCGATCTGTCGGCCTTTGCCTGGGAGGACGACATGACCTTGCTGGCCGAGCGCGACGACATCGATGTCGTCGTCGAGCTGGTCGGCGGCGCCGATGGGCCCGCACTGGCGCTGGCCCGGCGGGCGCTGAGGGCCGGCAAAAGCGTGGTGACGGCCAATAAGGCGATGATCGCGCATCATGGGCTGGAACTGGCCGCGGCCGCCGAATGCGCCGGAGCGGCGCTCAAGTTCGAGGCAGCCGTCGCCGGCGGCATCCCGGTGATCAAGGGCCTGCGCGAAGGCGCCGCGGCAAATGAACTGGTTCGGCTCTACGGGATACTCAACGGCACCTGCAATTACATCCTGACGACGATGGAGCGCACCGGCCGCGACTTTGCCGATGTGCTCGCGGACGCCCAGGCGCTCGGCTATGCGGAAGCCGACCCGACATTCGATGTCGAAGGGATCGATGCGGCGCACAAGCTGGCGATCCTGGCGGCGATCGGATTCGGCGCGCAAATTGATTTCGGCGCGGTCGAGGTCGAGGGCATTACCCGTCTCCGCGCGGCCGATTTCGCGCAAGCTGCTGCACTCGGCTATGTGATCCGGCTGATCGGCGTGGCCGACTGCGAAGCGGACGGCGGCGCCCGCGCCTTGTTCCAGCGTGTCCAGCCGTACCTGGTGCCGCGCGACCATCCGCTCGCTGCGGTCGATGGGGCCACGAACGCCGTGGTGATCGAGGGCAATTTCTCGGGTCGGTTGCTGTTCCAGGGGGCGGGCGCCGGCGATGGCCCCACTGCCAGTGCGGTTGTTGCCGACCTGATCGACATCGCCCGCGGGTTGACGAGCCCGCCGTTCTCGATTCCAGCGGCAGAGCTTCAGGCCTTGCCGGCTGCCAATCCCGGCCATCGCCGCAATCGCGCTTACTTGCGCTTTTCCGTGACCGATCGGCCGGGCGTGCTGGCCGAAATCAGCGCCGCGATGCGCGATGCCGGGGTGTCGATCGAAAGCCTGATCCAACAGGGCCGGCCTGAAGAGGGCGGCGAGGCCCTGATTGCCATGGTGACTCACGAAGGGCCTGAAAACGCGGTCGCGAGAGCGCTCAAACTGCTTGGCGATTCGCCCAGCCTGCGCGAGCCGCCGCTGGTAATGCGCTTGCTCGGCTAGTTGGTGGGCGCGGCCTTGACGCGCTCGTCGGCCGCCTCTTTAAAACGCGCCGCGGCTGAACCCGGTGGCGCTTCAGGGATGGCCTTGAGATCGATCAGCGGCGGCATCTTGCGCGGACACGGCGGAAAGAAGCACCCCTTGGCGACGATAACACCGCCACTGGGGATACCGAACAAGTCCGGCGCGCGCGGGAGCCCGTCGCTTATGTTGGTCCCCTCGTCGGTCGATGACGGAACCCGCAACCGTTCAGGGTCTTGCGCACAGACGACGATTTCGTTGCCCTTGGCCGCCTGGCACAGCTGGCGGGTGCCCGGCGCCTTGAGCGACTGGCGCGCGGCCTCAGCGATTTGATCGGCGGTCGCGTCGGGCGCGTCGACCGGCGGGCCGAGCGCGGCCTCGGCGGGCGTTTCCTGCGCCCACGCTGGCCATCCGGCCACGCCGGTGATCAAGGCCGCGAGAACGATGACGATGCGCAGGCTGTCCGCTCCCTTGGCCGAGCCGCCAGAGGGGCCGCCGGCGCTGAATCGCGGATGAATGCCCTATCGCGCGGCGGCCTTGGCGGTCGCCTCGGCCGCGTCCTTGAACCGCGCGGCATCCGATCCTGCCGGCGCTTCGGGAATCGCCTTGAGGTCGATCAGCAGCGGCGGCGGTGGCGGATTGCCGAAACCCACCCTGATCCCCACGCCCTGGCGTTTCACGCAGCCTGCACACAGCGTCCGCGCAGCTGCTGCGGCTTCCCTGTCGCGGTCGTCCTGGGTCGAGGGGATTTCAATGCCCGGCGCAGAGGGCTGGGCGCAGACCACGATTTCGTTGCCCTTGGGCGCCTGGCACACCTGGCTGGTGCCCGGCGCCTTAAGCGATTGGCGCGCGGCTTCGGTTATTTGCTCGGCAGTCGGATCGGGCGCGCCGACCGAGGGGCCCAGGGCGTCCGGCTGGGTCGGCGGGTCCTGCCCGTGGGCGGGCACGGCGGCCGCGCCAAGCGACAGGGCCGCGATAGCGATCACAATGCGCAGAATGCCCGCTCCTTCGGCCGTGCGGCCAATCAGGCTGAAGGCAGTGAATCGCCGATGAACACCGGGCGAGTGCAGGTTGCAATCGCTTTGAGCTCGGCTAGAGGCGTCGGGCGATGGCCGGGGGAGAGGAGCTGCGATGAAACTCATGGCCGGCAACTCCAATCTGCCGCTTGCCCGAGCGATTGCCGAATATCTCGAGCTTCCACTAACCGACGCGAGCGTGCGCCGCTTCGCGGACGAAGAAATCTTTATCGAAATTCATGAGAATGTGCGCGGCGAGGATCTCTTCCTCCTCCAGTCGACCAGCTTTCCGGCAAATGACAACCTGATGGAATTGCTGATCGGTATCGACGCGTGCCGGCGCGCTTCTGCCAAGCGGATTACCGCGGTGATCCCGTATTTTGGCTATGCCCGGCAGGACCGCAAGCCGGGTCCGCGGACCCCGATTTCGGCCAAACTTGTCGCCAACCTGATTACCCAGGCCGGTGCCAACCGGGTGCTGTCGGTGGATCTCCACGCGGGGCAGATCCAGGGCTTCTTCGACATTCCAACCGACAACCTGTTCGCCGCGCCAGTCATGGCGGCCGACATCCTCGCCCGTTTCGGGGACCAGGACCTGATGGTGGTCTCGCCCGATGTCGGCGGTGTGGTGCGCGCGCGGGCGCTCGCCAAACGGCTGGACAACGCCAGCCTGGCGATCGTCGACAAGCGGCGCGAACGGCCGGGCGAATCGGAAGTCATGAACGTGATCGGCGAGGTGAAGGGGCGCGCCTGTATCCTGATGGACGACATCATCGATTCGGGTGGTACGCTGTGCAACGCGGCCAAGGCGCTGATGGAGGCAGGCGCCAGCAGCGTGGCTGCCTACATCACCCACGGGGTGCTGTCGGGCGGGGCGGTGGCGCGGGTCAATTCCTCGGTGCTTACCGAGCTGGTGATCACCGATTCCATCCTCGCAACCGACGCCGCGCGCGATTCGAAGCGTATCCGCATCCTGCCGATAGCGCCGCTAATTGGCGAGGCGGTGCGCCGCATCGCCGACGAGAGCAGCGTCAGCTCGTTATTCGACTGATATGAACCTGGCGGTTGAAATCGCGCTCGCCCAGCGCCTGGCGGATGCCGCGCGCGCAGCCATCCGTCCGCATTTTCGCACGGCGATGGAGGCTGAACGCAAGAGCGATGCTTCGCCCGTCACGATCGCTGATCGGGCGGCTGAGGAAGCGATGCGGCGGCTCCTTACCGCGGAAGTCCCGCAAGACGGAGTTCAGGGCGAAGAATTTGGAAGCAGCGCGGGCCGTTCAGGACGCCAGTGGGTGCTCGACCCGATCGACGGGACGACCGCGTTCCTGGCGGGAAGAGCAACGTTCGGCACGCTGATCGCGTTATTGATCGATGGGTTCCCGGTTCTCGGCGTGATCGATCAGCCGATCGCGGGCGAGCGCTGGCTCGGGGTCGCTGGCCAGCCGAGCACACTTAACAGCCGGCCCATCGTCACGCGTGCCTGCCGAGAACTGGCCGAAGCGACAATTGCCACCACCGGGCCCCAGCATTTCACCCAGGACGAAGGCGATCAGTTCATGGCGCTGGCCCAGCAGACCGACCACAAGCGTATGGTCATGGGCGGCGATTGCTACAACTACGCCCTGCTCGCGACCGGCTTTGTCGACATTGTATGCGAAGCGGGCCTCAAGCTGCACGACTTCGCGGCGCTGGTGCCGGTGGTCGAAGGGGCCGGCGGCTTGATGTGCGATTGGAACGGCGAGCCGCTGCATGCCGCGTCCGACGGGCACGTCCTCGCGATGGGCGATCCCGCGCGGCTGGAGGATGTGCTGGCCGCGCTCGGCCAACATTGAGCGCCTTGCGTTTCGCGCGCCCTTCGCTTAGGGGCGCGCGCTTCACCGACACGCATTTCACCGCCGGCCTGGCCACAAGGGCTGCCAGGGCTGGCTTGAGCGTGTCCCCGAAAGGAGACCAAAATGCCCAAGCTGAAGACCAAGAGCGGCGTGAAGAAGCGCTTCAAGCTCACGGCGACTGGCAAGCTCAAGCACGGAGTCGCCGGCAAGCGTCACCGGTTGATCAGCCATAACGCCAAGTACATCCGCCAGAACCGCGGCACCACTGTCCTCTCCGACGCGGATACCCGCACGGTGAAGAAGTGGGCGCCTTACGGCCTGGGTTGAGGAGTACTAGAGCATGTCACGTATCAAACGCGGCGTAACCACGCGCGCCAAGCACAAGCGGATCCTCGAACAGGCCAAGGGCTATCGTGGTCGCCGTAAGAACACCATCCGCGTCGCCCGCCAGGCGGTCGAGAAAGCCGGTCAGTACGCCTATCGTGACCGCAAGGTGAAGAAGCGCAGCTTCCGCGCCTTGTGGATTCAGCGGATCAACGCCGCGGTCCGGGCCGAAGGCCTGACTTATTCGCAGTTCATCCACGGCACCAAGCTGGCCGGAGTGACACTCGATCGCAAGATTATGGCAGACTTGGCGATGAACGAGAGCGCGATGTTTGCCACCGTGATCGCGCAGGCGAAGGCGGCGCTGCCTTCGGCCTGATTTTCGGCTAACCTGCCGGATAAGATAAAAGCGCTGCCCGTGGGTGGCGCTTTTTTCTTTTGCGCTTTGAGGCTAGCGGCCGGCTTGAGGAACAACGATGGACCACAGCACACTCTCGGCCGACAGCCTGGCGCGGATCGCGCGAGCGGCGACGCTTGCCGAGCTCGAGGCGCTGCGCGTTGAACTGCTCGGCAAGAGCGGCATGGTCACCATTCTGCTCAAGACGCTCGGCGGCATGTCACCCGAGCAGCGCCAGGTCGAAGGGCCGCGCCTTAACAGCTTGCGCCACCAGGTCGCGGGCGCGATCGACGCACGCAATGCCGTCCTGGACGTCGCTCAACTGGAAGTCCGGCTGGCTGCGGAGACCGTCGACCTTACGCTTCCCGCGCCTGACACGCCCCGCGGTTCGATCCATCCGGTCAGCCAGGTGATGGACGAGCTGGCTGAAATCTTCGCGGACCTGGGGTTCTCGGTCGCCACCGGCCCCGAGATCGAGGACGACTGGCACAACTTCACCGCGCTCAACATGCCCGAGAGTCATCCGGCCCGGGCGATGCACGACACCTTCTATTTTCCCGATGCGGCGCCCAACGGTGATCCGGCCTCAAGCAGCGACGCGGTAGGCCAACACAAACGGATGCTCCTCAGGACGCACACGAGTCCGGTGCAGGTCCGCACCATGCTGGCTCACGGTGCGCCGCTCCGGATCATCGCTCCGGGCCGCGTCTACCGCTCCGACAGCGACGCCACTCACACGCCCATGTTCCATCAGGTCGAAGGCCTGGTGATCGACCGCGACATCCATCTCGGCCATCTCAAGTGGACGCTGGAAACTTTCCTCAAGGCGTTCTTCGAGCGCGACGATATCGTCTTGCGGCTTCGCCCGAGCTACTTCCCGTTCACCGAGCCGAGCGTCGAGGCGGATGTCGGTTTCGCGGTGGAAAACGGGCGGCGGGTGCTGGGGGGTTCGGGCGACGCCCCGGGCAATGCATGGATGGAGCTGCTCGGCAGCGGCATGGTCAACCGTCGGGTCATCGAACTGAGCGGTCTCGATCCCGATCAGTGGCAAGGCTTCGCCTTCGGCGTCGGCGTTGATCGGCTGGCGATGCTTAAGTACGGAATGGACGACCTGCGCGCGTTCTTCGATGGCGATGTCCGCTGGCTGCGGCACTACGGCTTTTCATTCCTCGACCAGCCGACGCTGTCGGGTGGAGTAGGAGCGAGCCTATGAAATTCTCGCTCGAATGGCTGAAGTATTTCCTTGAAACCGATGCCTCGGCGGCGGAGATTTCCGGCGCGCTTAACCGCATCGGGCTCGAAGTCGAAGGGCTCGAAGATCCGGCCGACACCCTCGCCGGCTTCAAGGTCGCCCAAGTATTGACTGCCGCGCCGCATCCCGATGCCGACAAGCTCCAGGTGCTGATGGTCAATTCCGGATTGGGTCCGCCGCTGCAGGTCGTGTGCGGCGCGCCCAATGCCCGCGCGGGGATGAAGGGCGTGCTGGGCCTGGCGGGCGCGGTCGTTCCGGCCAACGGCATGGTGCTGCGCAAGAGTGCGATCCGCGGTGTCGAATCCAACGGCATGATGTGCTCGGTGCGCGAATTGCAGTTGGGCGACGAGCACGCCGGCATCATCGAACTGCCCGCCGATGCCCCGGTCGGGACCAGCCTGGCTGAATACCGCGGCGCCAGCCCGGTGTTCGACGTGGCGGTCACGCCCAATCGGCCCGATTGCATGGGCGTGATGGGGATCGCGCGCGATCTCGCCGCGGCCGGGATCGGCGCTTTCAAGCCGTTCGTGCCTGAACCGATCGCGAGCACTTTTCCTTGCCCGGTCGAGATCCGCACCGACGATCCCGCAGGTTGCCCCGCGTTTTATGGCCGGGTCCTCCGTGGTGTTGCGAACGGCGCTTCGCCTGCGTGGATGCAGCAGCGGTTGATTGCCGCCGGTCAACGCCCCATCTCGGCGCTGGTCGACGCAACCAATTACCTGATGCTGGCGTTCGGTCGGCCGGCCCACGTCTATGATCTTGCAAAGCTGACCGGCGCCGTTGTAGCCCGGCGGGCGCGCGACGGCGAGCTGTTCGCGGCGCTCAACGACAAGACTTATACCCTCGCTGCCGAAATGACCGTCATCGCCGACGACGCTGGCGTGCACGACGTGGCCGGGATCATGGGCGGCGCGCATTCGGGCGTGTCAGACGGCACCACCGACGTGCTGCTCGAGATCGCCTATTTTGATCCTGAACGGATCGGCGCGACCGGACGCCAGCTGGGGCTCGCCAGCGACGCTCGCACGCGTTTCGAACGCGGAGTCGACCCCGCGTTTCTCGATGACGGGCTAGAGATTCTGACCGGCCTGATCATCCAGACTTGCGGGGGTGAAGCCTCTGACGTCGTTCGCGCCGGTGCTCCTCCAAGCGAGCCGACAACGGTGCTGTACGACCCGGCGCTTGCCGAAAGGCTCGGCGGGGTCGTGATAAGCGAGACCGAGCAGCGCCGTACCCTGACCGCGCTCGGGTTCGAGGTTTCGCCGGCTTGGCTGGTGACCGCGCCTTTGCGCCGCAACGATGTCGAAGGACCCGCCGACATTGTCGAGGAAGTGGTCCGTATCCACGGTCTCGACAGAATCGCGAGCGTGGCGCTCCCGCGTGCCGACGGCGTGGCCCGGCCCACGGCGACTGCGGCCCAGCAGCTGGAGCGCAAATTGCGCCGTTCGGCCGCGGCCCTCGGATTCAACGAAGCCATCACCTGGTCGTTTATCTCGGAGGCCGAAGCGGCCAGTGTCGGCGGCGGGGCGTGGACGCTGCAGAATCCGATCAGCGAGGACATGAAGGTGATGCGGCCGTCGCTGTTGCCCGGGCTGCTTTCGGCCGTCCGCCGCAATCTCGATCGCGGAGCGCGGTCGATCCGCCTGTTCGAGCTCGGCCAACGCTACCTTGCCGATGGCGAGCACCCGACCCTGGTCGTCGTTCTGGCTGGAGAACGCTCTGCCCGCCAGTGGCACAGCGGCAAGGCCGAAGCGTTCGACGCGTTCGACGCGAAGTCTGCGTGCCTGCAATTGCTGCGAGAAGCCGGGGCGCCGGTTGACAGCTTGCAAGTGATGGACGGCGCGGGTGCGGTTTATCACCCGGGCCAGTCGGCCACGCTGCGGCTCGGTCCGAAGCTGCAACTGGCGAGCTTCGGGATGGTGCACCCCTCTACGCTCAAGCTGTTCGATATCGACGTTCCGGTTGCGGTCGCCGGTATCCACCTCGATGCTATCCCGGTGAAGAAGTCTGCCAGCTTCGCCCGGGGCCCCTATGCGCCGCCGACGCTGCAGGAGGTCGTCCGCGATTTCGCGTTCGTGGTCGCCATCACTGTGCCCGCCGGCGAGCTGCTTCGTGCGGTTCGCAATGCAGACAAGGCGAGTATTGTTGCGGCGCGGCTGTTCGATGAATTCCGCGGTGCCGGGGTTCCGCCGCGCCACAAGTCGCTGGCGCTCGAAGTCACGCTCCGGCCGGCGGACAAAAGCTTTACCGACGCGGATTTCCAGGCGATTTCCAGCCGGATCGTCGCTGCCGCCGCAAAGCTGGGTGCGGTATTGCGCAGCTAGTGCCTGGGCCCGAGCTCGCCACGATAACCGACGGCGCGCTGACCGCGCGAATCAATCCTTTTGGCGCCGAACTGTGGTCGCTGACCGACGGAGCCGGGCGGGAATATATGACGAGCGCCGACCCGGCGTTCTGGAGCGGCCATGCGCCGCTGTTGTTCCCGATCGTCGGAGCCGTGAACGGCGGCCGCTACCGGCTCGATGGCCGCGAATATGCGATCGCCAAGCATGGCTTCGCCCGCACCAGCCAGTTTGCCGCCGAGCTTGTCGCGAGTGACCGAATTCGTTTCACGCTGGTGGACAGCGAAACCAGCCGCCTGGTCTATCCATTCGCATTCGTACTCACAGCCGAGTTTGCGGTGAAAGAGGCGACGCTTGCGATGGCGGTCACCGTCCGGAACACCGGCGATCGGCCGATGCCGTTTAGCTTCGGCTTCCATCCCGCGTTTGCCTGGCCCGTACCCGATGGCGGCCCCAAGACTGCGCACCGGGTGGTATTCGAACGCGCCGAGCCGGAGCCGGTGCGGCGCATCGACCAGACCACCGCCACACTGCTCCCCCAGCCCGAGCCGAGCCCCGTCAACGGTCGCGTGCTGGTGCCGGACGCCGCGCTGTTCGAGAAAGACGCGCTGATCTGGGACCGGCTCAACAGCCGGGCTCTATCATTTTCAGGCGAGTCCGGACCCTCGCTCGAAATTGCCTTCCCGGACTCGCCCAACCTTGGCATCTGGCAAAAACCCGGCGCGCCGTTCCTCGCGATCGAGCCGTGGCAGGGGTTCAACGATCCGCAGGGTTTTAGCGGCGACCTTCGGGAAAAGCCCGGCATCGTCATGCTTGCCCCTGGCGGCGCGCGCCGCTTCCGCATGGACGTTACCGTGCGCTCCGGCTAACCGCGCCGCCATGTTGTCCAGCCGCCGTACTTTCGCGATCATCTCGCACCCAGACGCGGGCAAGACCACGTTGACCGAGAAGCTGCTGCTGCAGGGAGGAGCGATCCACCTTGCCGGCGAGGTCAAGGCGCGGGGGCAGGCGCGCCGCGCGCGCAGCGACTGGATGAAGATCGAACAGCAGCGCGGCATTTCGGTGACCAGCTCGGTGATGACATTCGAGCGCGACGGCATTACTTTCAACTTGCTCGACACCCCGGGCCACGAGGACTTCTCCGAGGACACCTACCGCACCCTGACTGCGGTCGATTCAGCGGTCATGGTGATCGACGCGGCGAAGGGGATAGAACCGCAGACCCGCAAGCTGTTCGAAGTGTGCCGCCTCCGCTCGGTGCCGATCATCACCTTCATCAACAAGGTTGACCGGGAAGGCCGGCCGGTGTTCGAACTGCTCGATGAAGTCGCCGAGATGCTCGCGCTCGACGTCAGTCCTCAAGGCTGGCCGGTAGGCATGGGCGGGATGTTTCAGGGCGTGCTCGATTTTACCAGCGGCGAAGTGAGCCGCCCGGAAGGACCGAGCAAGGAATTCCTTGGACGGCGCGATTCAGATGCCGTCCTGCCGGGTGACGTCGCTGACGAAGTCGAACTGGCTAGAGGGGGCTATCCCGAACTCGATCTCGAGGCGTTCCGAAATGGGGACATGACGCCCGTCTACTTCGGCTCAGCGCTCAAGAATTTCGGCGTCGCCGAGCTGATCGAGGCGATTGCCCGCTACGCTCCGCCGCCGCGGCCGCAGCCATCCGAAAGCGGGCCGATTGAGCCCAGCCGCGACGAAGTGACTGGGTTCGTGTTCAAGGTCCAGGCCAACATGGACCCCCAGCACCGCGACCGCATCGCGTTCATGCGGATGGTCTCCGGCACATTCAAGCGGGGCATGAAGCTGATTCCATCCGGCCTCGGCAAGCCGATTGCGGTCCACTCCCCGATCCTGTTCTTCGCACAGGATCGCGAGCTCGCCGATACCGCCGAGGCGGGTGACATCATCGGCATTCCCAACCACGGCACGCTGCGAGTCGGCGACACCCTGAGCGAGCGCAACGACGTGCGCTTTACCGGCTTGCCCAACTTCGCGCCCGAGATTTTGCGGCGCGTCCAGCTGCGCGATCCGACCAAGACCAAGCAATTGCGCAAGGCGCTCGACGATCTTAGCGAAGAGGGCGTGATCCAGGTCTTCTATCCCGACATCGGCAGCCAATGGATCGTCGGCGTGGTCGGCCAGTTGCAGCTCGAAGTGCTGATCAGTCGCTTGTCCGCCGAATACAAGGTTGAGGCGGGGCTAGAGCCGGCGCCGTTCGCCACCGCGCGGTGGCTCAAAGGACCGCCGGCAATGCTCGACAGTTTTGCCGGGTTCAACCGCGGCAACCTGGCGCGTGACCGCGACGGCGACATGGTGTTCATGGCCCGGTCGGCCTGGGATGTCGGCTATCAGCAGGACAAGAACCCCGAGATCGCCTTCAGCGCGACCAAGGAACGCTGAGGTTGCGGCCACCCGCGCGCTCGCATAGCCACGCACGATGGCTGACTTCTTCGATACCCTGAATGATCGCCACGTCGCGATGATCGAAGCACAAGCGGTATTCTTCGTCGCCACCGCGGCCGAGGGCGCGCGGATCAATCTCAGTCCCAAAGGCCTGGACAGCTTCAGGGTCCTGTCGCCTTCGCGCGTCGCTTATCTCGATCTGGGCGGGTCGGGCAACGAGACCAATGCGCACTTAATCGCCGATGGCCGCATCACGGTGATGTTCTGCAATTTCCGCCAGCCAGCGCTGATCCTGCGGATCTACGGCACTGGCAATCCAGTGCTGCCGTGGGAAAGCGGGTGGGACGAACTGGCCGCCCATTTCACACTGCTGCCGGGCACGCGCCAGATTTTCGACATCGCGGTCGAAAGTGTCCAGACCAGCTGTGGCTGGGGCGTGCCGCTGATGACGCTGGAGGCTGAGCGGGCCAGTCTGGTCAAGCACCATGCACGCACCGAGCCGCTCGAGTGGGCGGGCAAGCACAAGCGCCGCCGGACCTCGATCGACGGTCTGCCGGCGCGGACGACCGACCGCTATATCGCGGGTGCACCGGGCACCATTCCGGAATGACGCGGGTTGTCGCGCCATGCGGCTGACCTTTGCGAGCTATAATATTCACAAGGGGATCGGACTCGACCGCAAGCGCGATCCGGAGCGGATCCTGTCGGTGCTGCATGAAATTGACGCCGACGTCGTCGCACTTCAGGAAGCCGACATGCGTTTCGGCAGCCGCGCTGCGGTCCTCCCACGGCGGCTGCTCGAGGAACGTCACTGGCATGTCGCTGCGTTATCAATGAAACCGGCCGGGATGGCGTGGCATGGCAATGCCATCCTGGTTCGCCGCGGAATCGAAATACTCAGCGCCGAGCCCATCGCACTGCCAGTGCTGGAGCCGCGCGGCGCGGTTTGCGCGCGCTTGCGGCTGCAGGATCGCGAGTTCGTTGTGGTGGGAATGCACCTTGATTTATCCGGACTGCTGCGCCGCCAGCAGGTGCGGGCCATTTGCGCCCAGACCGCCAGGCTCGGGAAGCCGGCGGTAATGATGGGCGATTTCAACGAATGGTCAACGCGCGGGGGCGCTTTGCGAGCCTTCGACGACAACTGGGAGATACTCTGTCCCGGGCGCAGTTTCCCCAGCCGCAGTCCGCTCGCGCAGCTCGATCGCATCGTGCATTCGCGCGAATGGCGCTGCGAAGGCGTGTCCGTGCATCATAGCGCACTCGCCGCAGTCGCCTCCGACCACCTGCCCGTCCGCGCAGCACTAAACCTCTCTGCTTAAAAAGCAGGCAATTGTATACTTGACAAAGATATGGCGGCAATCTAGGGTTTCTGGACTGGAGACCCGCCGTGAACGTATTCGAAACCCGCTACCAGAACGAAGATGCAGCCCGCGAGCATCTGGAAGCGCTGCTGTGGCCGGAAGGTCCGTTCTGTCCTCACTGTGGTTCGTTCGCCGCCAAGCGTCTGCCAGCCCAGCTCGGCCGCAAGACCAAGGCGCATCCTGACGGCACGATCCGCAAGGGCGTGGTTCAGTGCAATGACTGTCGCCAGCAATACACCGTCACGGTCGGGACCGTCTTTGAAAGCTCCAAAGTCGGGCTGCACAAGTGGCTCTATGTGAACCACGTCCTTTGCTCATCGAAGAAGGGCGTTAGCGCCCATCAGATCGGTCGCCAGATCGGCGTCACCTACAAGACGGCCTGGTTCATGATCCATCGCATCCGCGAAGCGATGAAGGATTCGCATGACGGCCCGATGGGTGGGTACGGCGAGACCGTCGAAGCCGACGAAACTTACGTTGGCGGCAAGATCGGCAACCGTAGCAACAAGCAGCGCCGCTATATGCGCGCGAGCGACGAAAACCGCAGCCCGTTCCGCGACAAGCAGCCGGTTGTCTCGCTGGTTGAGCGCAATGGTCGTGTCCGCTCGTTCCATGTTGCCAATGTCACCGGCCAAACCCTGCGCTCAATCATCGTCACCAACGTGGACCGTGGCAGCTGGCTCATGACCGATGAACACGGCGGCTACAAAGCGATCGGCCAAGAGTTTGTCGGGCACGGCGTGGTCACTCACTCAAAGGGCGAATATGGCCGCGGCCCGTTCCACACGAACACCATTGAAGGCTTCTTTAGCATCCTGAAGCGCGGCATCATCGGCGTGTATCACCATGTGAGCGAAGCCCATCTGCACCGCTACTGTGCCGAGTTCGATTTTCGTTACAACACGCGCAAGCTGAACGATTTCGAGCGCGCCGAAATGTCGCTCCTTGGTTCAGTCGGCAAGCGCCTCACCTATTGGCGGACTGGTTTGCTCGCCGGCTGATAAGTTCGAAGTTCCCCGTCAGATCGGGGAGCGACGCAAGCGCTGGACTCGCTAACCGGGTAAAACCCGCAGTTTGCGACTCGACTCAACGTCCCCCGCGCGAGATTATTGGCTCGGGCACGTTCCCCGAGCCCAATGAGCCTTGTTGCGCCCGGGGCGCAGAGGGCGTCTCGGGGGAGCGGCCCAACCGCTCGGTTCAGTCAAGGAGCAATCCAATGGCAAAGACCAAGCTTGTCGGAAGGAGCGCCATAAGTGGACGCTTCAAGCCGATTGCAGCCGCTAGGCGACAGAGTTCAACCTCTATTGTCCAGCGTGTGAAGGTGTCGAAGAAGAAGGGCAGCTAACTCAGCTTCTTCGCACAAGGGAGGGCCGTCAGGGGTTACCTTGGCGGCCCTTTCACTCTTGAATCAGACTGCGAGTCGGGCGTCAAGCGCACCTTCTTGGCAGCAACTTTGTGCGGCGTAGGCGGCGTTGTCAGCATCCGCCGCAACACCGCGTCTTCTCTCTCTTGATCGTTGTCCG
Source organism: Croceibacterium sp. (assembly GCA_039927815.1). Lineage (GTDB taxonomy): Bacteria > Pseudomonadota > Alphaproteobacteria > Sphingomonadales > Sphingomonadaceae > Croceibacterium_A. The sequence continues at coordinate 37,268 of JBDSUJ010000027.1, forward strand.
GCATTAGGAATTCCATGAAAAAAGCAGGCATTGAAAAGGCGCTAAAACGCCTAACGTTAGCGAGCGGTCATTTGAAAGCAATACGCGCAGCCACTGACTACGAAGCCTTTGAAGCGGCATGGTATCAATTCCTCGTCGTCGCGAATTCGATCGATAACGTGCTAGAGTTCAGCGCCAGCAAGGATCGCAAGAGCCGCCCTTGGTATGGGGGGAAGATTCATCTGAGAGTCTGACTCATAATTAATCACATTGATTCCAGAGGCGTGCGATTCTGCGTGTGAAGAGCTGGATTGACGCGAGATAGAGCCATGCGGTGGCGCTTTCGATAGTTCGCTCGAAGTCCTTGGCGAG
>JBDSUJ010000028.1:0-7917 GCA_039927815.1 Croceibacterium sp.
GCTGGGCGCGGTGACCGGCGTGCCTAATCCCGCAATCTATGCTGCGTTCAAGGGCATGACGCTCGACGATTTCCAGAAAACCCGCAACGCGGCCATCACTTACGGCGTCGCCGGCAAGGACAAATAATCCTCACGCCCGGCGCGCAAACGGCCATTCCATCACCCCGCCGGACCATAGCGCCAACCAGATCAGCAGCGGCTGCGCGATCATTCGCGGCACATGATACGCCAGTCCCCATCCGTGGTCGGGCTGGGCCATGTCCATTGCAAAGTGGTTCATGTTGGCAGGCCATACGCACAGGGCATACAGCGCCAGTCCGATCCCGCCAGCGCGCCTCAGATCGCGCGACCACGGCTGCACCAGCGCCGCCGCGCCGAGCAGTTCGGCAATTCCCGTCCAGTGTACGACTTGCGCGGGATACGGCACGAGGCGCGGCATGATCCGCAGGAATGGCGCCGGTGCGGTTACATGAAACCAGCCGGCGACGAGGTAGAACAGGGCCAGAAGCCCGCGCAGGACGGAGCGAACCTGGCCGGGCTGGGCGCGATCAGGCAGGGGCGGTCGCCGGAAGCTTGACTTCGCTTTCGTCCATTCCGTCCCAATAATGAATCCGCCTGGCCGCCACTTCGATCAGGACCAGGCCGGGTGTATCGATACCCTGGGGGAACCAGCGGTCGAGGCTCTTGTCCCAATGCTCGGCGAAGCAGGCTTTGTCGTGGACCAGCTTGGCAGTGCCTTCGACGTGGATGAACAGGCCCGGTTTGCCGACGACACCAAGCAGGCCCGCGCTGCCCTGATAGCTCACCCCGACCGCGCTATCGCGGGCGACATCCTGCGCCACGCGATGGTCCTGGTAGGTATAGAACCAGCTTGTTCCTTCGTAGGCGACCTCGCTGTTGTTGCTCATTGGCCGGCCCGCAATAGAGCCATCCTGCGCGCGCGTGGTTAGAACGCAGAAATCGATGTGGCGCATCGCCGCGGCGATGTCGGCCAGGGACTTGGTCACGGGGCGATCTCCTCAACGGTATTCCGTGCTAAACCCGCGCAGTGGCCGGGCCGTTCCTCACTCAACCGGCGAACAGGCGATATTCGACGTGTGTTTCGCGACGGAGGCCTTTGCGGCCGGCCGTTGAACCTTACACTTCCTGCACTTCGACACCGTTCCAGAAGGCGATGCGATCCTTGATCCGCTCGGCTGCCGGCGCGGGATCGGGATAGTACCACGCCGCGTCATCGTTTCGCTCGCCATCGGCGTCGATGCTATAGTACCGCGCTGTGCCCTTCCACGGGCATTCGCTCGTGGTGTCGCTTTTCTGCAGCATCGAGGTGTCGACATCCTCGCGCGGAAAATAATGATTGCCTTCCACCACCACAGTGCGGTCACTGTGCGCAATGACCTGGTCTTTCCAGACTGCTTCCACCGCCATGGGCATTCCTTTGCCGTCGCCTCCCGCCGCGTGGATGAATCGCCGGTCGGGCGCATCGGTTCCATGATCCGCACCGGAATCGGTGGATGGGTATTTCCCCCATGGCGCGGCGGGGCGTTCTACCCAGCTGGCCTGACACAGAAACGAGAGCTGGAATTCGCCTCGAGAGCGCTCCGCGCGATCGAGATCAATTCGACTTTCCATAGCCTGCAGAAGCGGGACACGTTCCGCCGGTGGCGCACCGAAGTGCCCGACGGTTTCGTGTTCGCGGTCAAAGGGTCGCGCTTCATCACCAATCGCAAGGATCTGGCCACCGCACAGGACGCCTTCGGCAAGTTCTGGGCCCAGGGCCTCGACGAACTTGGCGACGCGCTCGGGCCGATCCTGTGGCAGTTGGCCGCGACCAAGCGTTTTGTCGCGGGCGAGGTCGCGGCGTTCCTCGACTTGCTGCCGCGCGAGCTGAACGGCTTGCCGCTGCGCCATGCGATCGAAGCTTCGCACGTTAGCTTCGCGTGCCGCGAGTTTGCCGACATCGCCCGGGACCGGAAAATCGCGATCGCTTATGTGGAGGCGGACGATGTCATACCCACTGGCGAACGCACCGCCGACTTCGCGTACTTGCGGTGCAAGCGGATGACCGCGGATTGCCCGACTGGCTACCCTCAAGCGGATCTGGCGCGGCTCGCCCGGCAATGTCGCGCGTGGGGACAGCAGGGAGAGGTGTTTGCGTTTATGATCAACGGTGCCAAGGTTCGTGCTCCGGCAGCGGCACTGGCTCTCGCCGAAAAACTGAAAGAAGCGAAATGAGGCGATTTGCGCTGGGCTTGGCTTGCCTGGTTGGCGCCACATCCGGCTCTGCTCAAACGCCCGAGGAGACCGCCCAAGCGGCGCTCACGGCAGCGCCGGTGTGGGACGGCCACAATGACGTGCCCGAGCAACTGCGTGGCCGCTATCACGATCTGATCGCGGATTTCGATTTCGCCGACACTCGCGGGACCAAGGATGCGTCCCACCCCGCGATGCAGACCGATCTCGCGCGTCTGCACCAAGGCCGGGTCGGCGCGCAGTTCTGGTCGGTGTTCGTCGATGCCACTCAACCCGAACCGCAGGCCGTCATGCAGACGGTCGAACAGATCGACGTGCTCAAGCGGCTGGTTGCGCGGTATCCTCGCGATCTTGAGCTTGCCTTGACCGCGGATGACGTCGCGCGCGCGATGAAAGGTGGCCGGATTGCCTCGCTGATCGGAATGGAGGGTGGCCAGTCGATCGGCAGCAGCCTGGCGGTGTTGCGGCAGATGTATGCGCTGGGTGCCCGCTATCTGACGCTGACCCATTACAAGGCGCTGGCGTGGGCCGACAGTGCCGATGACATACCGAGCCATCACGGGCTGACCCCGTTCGGCGAGAAAGTCGTGCGCGAGATGAACCGGCTGGGCATGATCGTCGACTTGTCGCACGTCAGCACCGAGACGATGCGTGACGCGCTCGCGGTGGCGCGTGCCCCCGTGATCTTCAGCCATTCAAACGCCCGGGCGGTGGTCGAGGAATCGCGCAATGTTCCCGATGACGTGCTGCGGCTGCTGCCAGCAAATGGGGGTATCGTGATGGTTACCGGGGTCGCCGATTTCGTCAGTGCGGAGCGGCGCCTGTGGCTGGCGGAACGCGCCGCCGAGACAGCGCGGCAGCAATGGCTGTGGCAGGGTGATCCTGACAAGGTCGGCACGCAGATGGCCGAGTGGCTCGCTGCTCACCCGGAACCCCACACGACTGTTGCGCAACTGGCCGATCACGTCGATCACATCAGGCAAGTGGCGGGTATAGATCATCTCGGCATCGGGGGCGATTTCGACGGTTGGATGGCCTTTCCCCAAGGTATGACGGACGTCTCTGGCTATCCTGCGCTGTTTGCCGAGCTCGCGCGGCGCGGCTATCCGCAGGGGGACCTGGAGAAGATTTCCAGCCGCAACATGTTGCGCGTCATGCGCTCGGTCGAAGCTTACGCCGGCTCGCACCGAACTGACGCCCCGATCGAAACGCCAACCAGCTGAATTACCGCGCGCTGTTGGCCACTGTCGGCTGGCCGTCAGACGCCGTATCTGCGGAATGGGGAGCGTCGATCTTGTCGGCTTGTTCGCCCACGATCGAATCGGTGCTGCTGCCGTCTCGGCGCTGTCCGGTTACGATCTCGCGTGAAACGTTGGCGTTCCGCGTTTCGCCGCTGCGGCTGAGAGCCGGGATGATCCACGCCAGCGACATGCCGACGACAGCGAGCAGCAGACCAATCCCCAGAACCCAGCGGACGATGTGAGGCGTCGATCCGCCGCGCGCCTCGTCAGTCTCTACGTGAATTTCCCCGTCTTGGTCTTGCATGCGTGGGTCCCATCTAAATCGAGAGTACGAACCCTCGCGTCATTACGGTTCGGCTTGGCTAATGTTCCTTTGCGAGCAGCCCGCTCAGTCGCGCAGAAGGTCGTTGATGGCGGTCTTGGCGCGAGTCTGCGCGTCGACCGTCTTGACGATGACGGCGCAGCTCAAGCCCGGTCCGGGTGATCCGTCAGGCAATGGCTTGCCGGGGAGGAAGCCGGGCACGACAACTGAATAAGCGGGCACGCGGCCGACGAAGATCTCCCCGGTGGCGCGATCGACGATCTTCGAGGTGGAGGAGATGAACACCCCCATCGACAGTACGGAACCGCGTTCAACCACGACACCTTCCACCACCTCCGAGCGTGCACCGATGAAGCAGTCGTCCTCGATCACGACCGGTCCGGCCTGGAGCGGCTCGAGCACCCCGCCGATGCCCACCCCGCCGGAGAGATGGACATTCTTTCCGATTTGGGCACAGCTGCCGACCGTGGCCCAGGCATCGACCATCGAGCCTTCGTCGACATAGGCGCCTATATTGACGAAACTCGGCATCAGCACCACGCCCTTGGCGATATAGCTGCCTCGCCGTGCCACCGCACCGGGTACAACGCGGAAACCGGCGTCGCGAAACCGATCGTCGCCCCAGCCCGCAAACTTGCTGGGGACTTTGTCGAAGGCCGGAGCGCCCGCCGAGCCGCCTTCCACGATGTGATTGTCGTTGAGCCGGAACGACAACAGAACCGCTTGCTTGAGCCACTGATTGACTTTCCAACCGCCAGCGCCGTCGGGCTCGGCCACGCGCGCGCGGCCGCTGTCCAGCAGTTCCAGCGCCGCTTCCACCGGCCCCCGGACATCCGCGCTTGCCGGGGTAACTTCGGCCCTTCGTTCCCAGGCAGCGGCGATCGCTTGTTCGAGTTCAGCAGGCATCGTGTTCCCCGAGTTAACGTGGCGGCGCTAGCGGCGGCACCGCCGAGGGGCAAGATCGGGTGCGGAAATTACGTTCAGGCCCGGTTACGTCTGCGCTCGATAACCTCGAATTAACCTTTCAAAATCAACACTCTGGGATGATGTCCGTGCTTCGTTCAGCCAACAGACCGGTGCTTGTTGCATGCGCTATCGTGCCGCTGGCGTTGCTGGGCGCTTGTGGCGGCAGCACCAGCGGGGGTGGCGGCGGCGTCATCAGCACTCCCGGGCCCGCATCCACGCCGTCTCCAACGCCCGCGCCATCCCCCTCTCCAACCCCTTCGCCCATCGCATCGCCGGCGCCGGCGGCCGTGCCCGCGCAGTTCAATACCACCGAATTTCGCCGCTCCGATGGCCCACTCCAGCATAATGCCGCCACGGCCTGGGCAGGCGGAGCCACGGGTTCGGGCGTGACGATCGCCGTGATCGACACCGGGCTCGATGAAAACAGCCCGGAATTTACTGGACGCATTTCGGCGGCGTCCAAGGATATGTATAATCAGGGCCGCGCGCTTACCGGCGTCGATGACCATGGCACCAATGTCTCGATGATTGCCGCTGCGGCCCGCAATTCTACTGGTGTGCTCGGCATCGCCTACAACGCGACGATCCTGGCGTTGCGGTCGGACGAGCCGGGCAGCTGCGCCGCTATCAGCACACCAATTGCCAAGCCCGATACCGACTGCAACTTCGTCGATTCTGTGCTTGCCGACGCGGTGACTTACGCGGTCCAGAAGGGCGCCAAGGTCATCAATCTGTCGCTTGGCGGCGACGATGGTTCGTCAGCCGAGATGAGAGCAGCGGTTGCCAACGCGGTGAAGGCGGGCGTGGTGGTTGTAGTGTCCGCCGGGAATGGGTCCGCTTCAGAGGTGAATTCCTTCGCAGCGGAGCTTGATCAGGCGGCACCCGGCGGAGTGGTGATCGTCGGCTCGGTGAACGAGAACGGGGTGATTTCTGGTTTCAGCGACCGCGCCGGCGCGCATGCCTCGCAATACCTCGCGGCGCGCGGCGAGGACGTGTGCTGCGTCTACGACAACGGCAAGCTGTATATCGATGCAGGTGGCTTTGCTTACGTCTTTTCCGGGACCAGTTTCTCGGCCCCGCAGGTTTCTGGTGCTGCGGCGCTTCTCGCGCAGGCGTTCCCCAACCTCACCGGCAAGCAGATCGTGCAGATCCTGCTGCAAAGCGCGTTTGATGCCGGTGCGGCTGGAACCGACGCGATCTACGGGCGCGGTATCCTCGACATCGCCAAGGCCATGAAGCCGAGCGGGACGACCACATTGGCCGGCGGGACTACCGCGGTCGCGCTGGGCGAGGTCACTGGGTTCGGCTCATCGCCCATGGGTGACGCGCTGTCTGCCGTCTCGCTGCCGGCCATCGTGCTCGACGCATACGGGCGGGCATACCAGGCCGATCTCGCTGGCACCTTGAGGGGTTCGCAGCCGACCTCACGGCTGGCCGAGGCGGTCGCGTCACAGACGCGCGATGTCGCGTTCGGATCGAAGGGCACGTCGCTCGCGTTTTCGATCGATCGCTCGGGCAAGGCCGGGGAAATGCCGCACTTGGCGCAACTGCGCTTGAGCGGGGAAGATGCCGATGCCGCCCGCGTGCTCGCGGCGCGCATGACCGCCACGATCAATCCCCGGCTGCAAGTCGGCTTCGGCTATCGCGAGAGTGCGAGCGACCTGTCGGCGCAGCTGCAAGACCGGTCCGAAACTGCCTTCCTGGTGGCGCCATCCACCACTTCGGACGCTGCCGGCCACGAGCGGCCCGACACCGCGTTCGCGCTGCGTCAGCGGTTTGGGCTGTGGGGCTTGACCGCAAGCTCACAACGGGGTGCGATTGTGAACGGCTCGGATAGGAGTCGCGCGGGCGGGCTTGCCGGCCGGGGCATGGGCAGCTCGGTAGCCAGCTATGCGGCGGCGCTTGATCGCCGGTTCGGCGGGTTGACCGCCACCCTGGGCGCGACCTGGCAAAACGAAACCGACACAATCCTCGGCGGACGGTTCCATCAGGCGTTCGGAGCGGGCGGGGCGGACACGTTGTTTCTCGACGCGCGGGCTGGATGGCAGATGGCACACAGCTGGCGTCTAGGCGTGGCCTGGCGTGAAGGGTACACGCGAGCCCATGTTACCGGGCTGGTGGCGAGCGGCTCGCAACTCGGAAGCCGTGCCTGGGCGATCGATCTTACCCGGCAGGGCGTATTCCAAACATCCGACACGCTGGGATTGCGGCTGTCGCAACCTCTGCGGATCGAACGCGGCACGCTCAACCTCTCGCTTCCGATCGCGTGGAGCTATGATAACCTCTCGGCCACTTACAGCGCTGAGCGAATCCAGCTGGCGCCGCAAGGCCGCGAACTGGTGGGAGAATTGGCGTGGCAGGGTCGGATGCTCGGCGGGAACGCCGCAGCGAGCCTGTTCTATCGCCGGGACCCTGGCCATTACGAGCAATTGCCGGACGACAAGGGCGCGGCCGTGCGCTGGGCGAGCAAGTTCTAGCGCGTCAGCTCGCGCACGAAATCAATGAGGCCGGTCTGGCGCAGGCGGCTCATGCGCTCGGCTTCGAGGATGGTCCGCACTTTTCCGAAACAGGCATCGATGTCGTCGTTGATGACGACATAATCGTAAGCGTCCCAGTGGCTGATCTCGGATCGGGCGCGCGTCATTCGGTCGGCGATCACCCCATCGCTGTCCGTGCCTCGCCCGCGCAGTCGCTCCTCGAGCGCTTCGATGCTGGGAGGCAGGAGAAACACCCGCACGACGTCGCCCTGCGCGCGCTGGTAAAGCTGCTGAGTGCCCTGCCAATCGATGTCGAACAGATAATCCTGGCCGCGCTTGAGCGCGTCCCGAATTTGCGCCTTGGGCGTGCCATAAGAATGGCCGAAAACCTCCGCATATTCAAAAAAAGCGTCGTCCTTCACCAGGCGGTCGAACTCGTCGTGCTCGACGAAGTGATAGTCTGCACCATCAACTTCGCCCGGACGCTTCGGGCGCGTCGTCACGGAAACTGACATTTTCATGCGCTCACGCTCGTCAGCCAGCAGGCGGTGGGCTATTGTGGTCTTACCCGCGCCCGACGGCGACGACAGAATAAACATCAGCCCGCGGCGTTGGAGGGTGTCTAGTTCGGCCATATGCGCTGATGGCGCAGGCAGGG
>JBDSUJ010000029.1:0-27220 GCA_039927815.1 Croceibacterium sp.
CTCAAGAGCCGGTTCAAGGCGCTCGAAGAGTCGGTACCGGCCGCCAGGCCGGACACAGCGCCTGCGGAAACTTTCGGCGCGCGCGTCAAACACTTGCGTCAGCAGCGCGGCCTGAGCTTGCAAGCGCTCTCGCGCCAGATCGGCGTCAGCAAGCCGGCGCTGTGGAAGTGGGAACGCGACGAAGTACGCCCGCGCCCCGCGACGCTCGATCGCCTGGCCGAAGTGTTGGACGTCGCTCCGAGCGAACTGGTGTTCGGCACCGGACCGATCGCACCCCTCGGCGCAACCGGTGGTGCGGTCGATCTTGGCCGAATCGTCGCCAGTGCCAAGCGCGAGATTGCCCTCACGCTCGGCCTCGATCCCGCGGCGATCGAGCTGTCGGTTTCGCTCCGGGTCTAGGCAGCGCCGACCGAACCCCGGCTATCCGCCGAAGCGCGTTCGCACCCCGATCTTGAACGCCCGGCCCACTGGATCGAACAGCACCTGGTTGGTGCCCAGGTTGCCCGAGGGAAGCGCCGGCGGATCGGTGTCGAGCAGGTTGTTGACCGCCCCGAACAACTCGGCCTCACGCCCGCTGCCGACGGCGAACTTCTGCGTGAACGCGAAGTCGAGGTAGAACCGGCTCGGCACCGTGTTGTCGGTGACGCTGTTCGACAACGTGACCGCGTATTTGGGGTCGTCCGGCCCGATGAAGGCGACGTTGAACAGGCCACTTGGGATGTAGTGCCCGTGGAAGGTCAGCGTCGTGTCCTGGTGCGTCAGGCTGGCGACTCCGTCGATGGTGTAGTCCGGCACGCCGAGCACTGTGCCCGCGCGTGATCCGGTCTGCCCGGCGCGCTCTGTGGCCCCGGCGGTGTCGACCGTGATCAAGTCGGCGGTGTATGTGCCCAGCAGGCGCAAGTTAAGCTCGGTCCGCTCAGCCAGCGGCTGGCGATAGGCGAGCTCGACTTCGACGCCCTTGGTCTTGACCGAGTTGGCGTTGACCAGGACGTCGTTGACCTGGACCACGTTCTGGGAGGCGTCGCGGAACACCAGCGGACAGAACTCGGTCGCCCCGGAAAAGCAACGGTCGACCAGGGTCTGCGCGCCGAGCACGCCGATCGCTTGGTTGACTTTGATATTGAAGTAATCGGCCGATAACCGCAGGTGTTGCAGGAATCCGCCGACCGGGGCTAGCACCACGCCAGCGGTGAAGCTGTCAGCTTTTTCCGGAACAAGCGCCGGGTTGGAGCCCTTGATCAAAATCGGGTTGGCCTGGCCCTTTATGGGATCGGTCAGGCCGATGGTGGACTTGGTCTGCGGGCCGAACAATTCGCTGACGTTGGGCGCGCGGATGTCGCGTGAGCGGGTGGCGCGGAAACGAATGCCGGGGATCGGCTCGTACACACCGCCGACTTTCCACGTCACAACTGAGCCGCTGGTGCTGTAATCGGTGTAGCGAACCGCACCGCTCAGCTCCAGATTTTCGAAGAACGGCCGGTGGTTCAGCAGCGGCACGAGCAATTCGCCGTAGGCTTCCTTGACTTCCTGCGAGCCTGTCACTGCCTGGCCATTCAGGACGAAGAATCCCAGACCGGCCGAGATCGGATCGGTTGTGCCGGTGATCTTGTTCTTGCGGTATTCCACGCCCAGCGAGATCGACACCGGCCGGTCGGTGATCGAGAACAAGTCGCCGCCGACGTTGGCCGCGGCCACGTCCTGGCTGGAAACGGTTTTCTGGAACCCTTCGCCGATGACGTAATCGAGCGCCTCGGCGCTAAAGCGGCCTTCGCCGAACAGGTTGATCGGTCGGCACGCCGGGTCGTCGTTGGTCGTGATGGCATCAGCGTTGACCGCGCACACGACGGTATTGCCCACCTGAACCGCGTCCACCGCCTTACGCAAATTGGCGTTGATCACGTCGTTGGTAATCGCCTGATAGAACTCGTTCCTGCCGTGTTGATAATAGGCGTCCCACGTCCATCCGCCGCCGAATTGGCCTTTGAGCCCGATAACCCCGCGATAAGTCGCGTCAGTCGAGACCGCCTTGGGACTGCCGAAGTCGAACGCCGAACGGCCGAGCGTGAAACTGGCCACGCCCGCTGCCAACGCGCGGGCGCGAACCGCCGCGGGAATGTAGGGGTTGCCGATCTTGATGTTGCCGGTGATCGAGCCGTTGAAATCGCGGAACGTAGAGGACAGCGTAGTCCCCTTCACGCGTCCGTAGGACAGGTCGGCGAACGCCTTGATATTGTCGGTGAGGTCGTAATCGAAGCTCGCGTAAGTGCTGTACCGCTCGACCGGAACTTTCAGCAGTACGCTCGACAGGAACGCGTTTGTGCCGTGCCCATCGCCGCCGATCTGGAACAGCGCGCCGGCGAACTGGCCGTATACGAACGGCGCCGAGGTTCCGTCGGCCAGGAACTTGGTGCCGCGCAAGGGGTCGGTCGCGTTGGTCCCGATCGCCTTTCCGAGCGCGTCCTGCGACCGGTTGATCACTCCGCTCGGAAACAGTGTCGAGTTATGCACGTCGGAGGTGATGATGCTCGACGGCTGACCGCCGGTGCCCGCGGGGGTGTTGCCGACGATCGAGCGTTCCTGGGCGCAAAATGCCCGCGCCTGATAGCATCCGGCCAACCCGCGGTTGTTTTCGTATTCGCCGCCGATGACAAAATGACCGCGTTCTCCCAGCGATGTTCCCCATGCCAGCCCGGCATATTGATTGGCGTCGTCGCGGCGCTGCGACAGGCCGACTTGCACCTCGGCCTTGAGTCCGGTCATCTTGCGGTCGAGGATGAAGTTGACCACACCGGCAACCGCGTCGGAACCATAGACTGCCGAGGCGCCGCCGGTCACCACTTCGGTCCGCTGGACCAGAATCGACGGGATCAAGTTGACATCGACGGTGCCCTCGCTCGTGCTCGGCATGAACCGGCGGCCATCAACCAGCACCAGGGTGCGTGGTGCACCCAGCGCGCGGAGGTCGAGGATCCTCGCGCCGACGTTGCCGCCGAAAGTCTGCGCGTTGGCCGGGCCGGCGCTGGCACGAAAGCTGGGGAGCTGGTTGAGCGCGTCGGCGACATTGGCGATTGCCAGTTCCTGCGTCCGCGCACTGTCGAGCACGGTCACCGGCGTCGGCGCCGTGAAGCCCGAGCGCGCGATGCGCGAACCGGTAACGACGATCTCCTCGCCGGCGTCCTGTTTGTCGGGCACCGCGGTGTCGGGCGGGACTTGCTCAGACGGTGTCGGACTTACCAAGACCTGGGCGGACGCCGCTGCGGCATAAAGCGAAGCCAAGCCAAGCGCGGCGGTACATGAGCCAAGGCGCAGCCATCGATTCATAACCACAGACATCGCGATTCCCCAAACATTGTGTTTGGCCGGCAAATATCGCAGCATACTTAGCAATGCAAGTATTCCCGATACAATGTGCGACAGACCGAGCGCGGTGCCCGTTTAGTACACCCTCTTTTTCGGCTCGATATAAGCGACATCGTCAGTCAGCGTGTACTCATGCACCGGGCGGTAATCGATGCGGGTTGCGCCGCCCTGCCCGCCCCAGCCATCGAACCACACCGCGGTGTGTTTCATCCACCCGGCGTCGTTGCGGTCAGGGAAATCCTCGCGCGCGTGGGCGCCGCGGCTTTCCTGGCGGTTAAGGGCCGAATCCATCGTCACACTCGCCTGGGCAATCAGGTTGTCGAGTTCGAGCGTTTCGATCAGGTCGGAATTCCAGATCAGCGAGCGGTCGGTGACCGAGACGTCCGCCATCCGCTGGTAGATCTGGCCGAGCTGGTCCTTGCCTTCGGACAGCAGATCCGCGGTGCGGAACACCGCCGCATGCGCGCTCATCGTCCGCTGCATGTCGGTTCGGATCGCCGCGGTGGACGAACCGCCCGCGGCGTTGCGGAAGCGGTCGAGGCGGGTCAGCGCGAGATCGGCGCTGTCCTGGGGCAACTCCTCCTGTGCCCCTGACGGCTTGACCGTATCGCGCAGGCGATGACCGGCCGCGCGGCCGAACACCACCAGGTCGATCAGCGAATTCGAGCCGAGCCGGTTCGCGCCGTGGACGCTCACGCACGCTGCCTCACCGACCGCGAACAGCCCCGGGACAACGCTTTCCGGATTGCCGTCGCGAATGGCCATGACCTCGCCGTGATAGTTGGTCGGGATGCCGCCCATGTTGTAATGCACGGTCGGCACCACGGGGAGCGGCTGGCGCGTCAGGTCGACGCCCGCGAAGATCTTGCCGCTCTCGGTGATTCCCGGCAGCCGTTCGGCCAGCACCTTGGGATCGATATGGTCGAGGTGCAGGAAGATATGGTCCTTGTTCGGACCGACCCCGCGCCCTTCGCGTATTTCGAGCGCCATCGACCGGCTGACGACATCGCGGCTGGCGAGATCCTTGGCGCTGGGGGCGTAGCGCTCCATGAACCGCTCGCCCTCGGAATTGGTCAGGTAACCCCCCTCGCCGCGCGCGCCTTCGGTAATCAGGACCCCGGCGCCATAAATGCCGGTTGGGTGGAACTGGACGAATTCCATGTCCTGCAAGGGCAGCCCGGCGCGCAGCACCATGCCGTTACCATCGCCGGTGCAGGTATGCGCGCTGGTGGCGGTGAAATAGCACCGGCCATAGCCGCCGGTCGCCAGCACCACGCTTTGCGCGCGGAACCGGTGGAGCGAGCCGTCCGCCAGGTTGAGCGCGACAACGCCCCGGCATTTGCCGTCGTGCATGATCAGGTCGATGGCGAAATATTCGATGAAGAAATCGGCGTCGTACTTGAGGCTCTGCTGATACAGCGCGTGGAGCATGGCGTGGCCGGTGCGGTCGGCGGCGGCGGCGGTGCGCTGGACCGGCGGGCCTTCGCCCATGTTCTGCATATGGCCGCCGAACGGGCGCTGATAAATCGTACCGTCGGCATTGCGGCTGAACGGTACCCCGGCGTGCTCGAGTTCGTAGACTGCTTGCGGTGCCTCGCGCACCATGTACTCGATCGCGTCCTGATCGCCCAGCCAGTCCGATCCCTTGACGGTGTCGTACATGTGCCAGGTCCAGTGATCGGGTGAATTGTTGCCGAGCGAAGCGGCAATGCCGCCTTGCGCCGCGACCGTGTGGCTGCGGGTCGGGAAGACCTTGGTGATGCAGGCGGTCTTGAGCCCGGCCTCGGCGCTACCCATCGTGGCGCGCAGGCCCGATCCGCCGGCGCCGACAACCACCACGTCATACGTATGGTCGATAATCTGGTACGCGGGATCGGGCATCAGCGCGGCGCCCCTTGCTGCTGTTGCATCGCGGCCTGCATCGCGGCCATGCCTTCGCGCGCAGTTGTCTCGGCCATCACGCCGAACACCACGCGGGCAATGCACCACAGCCCGAACGCAGCCGCCGCGAACAGCACCAGGTTGAGCGCCAGCAGCACCGCGTACCGCGCGCCGGCGGCATGGACGTAATCCTCGGCCAGCACCTGCAGACCGAGCTGGACGTGGCGGAACACGCCGACGATCAACAGCGCCAGCGCGAGGGACGGCACCGCGCCTGACAGCCACGCGCGCAACGTTTCATAGGTGAAGTCGGGTAGCAGCACGAACGAGAACACCAGGTAGGCGCACGTGACCAGGCTGGCGGCCGAGGTCAGGTGCATCAAGTGCGAGTGGTGAGATCCCGTTTGCGCCGAGCCGAGCCCGCGCACCCGGCCGATCTCGGTCCCCTTGAAGCCGGGCTGGCCCGGCGGTGTATCGCGTCCCACGTTCGGTATCCTCAGCGAAGCAAGATGGCGGCCCAGAACGCCGCGGTCAGCACGACCCCGGCGACCAGTACCAGCACCGACCAGATCTTGTTGGTAGCGAGTTCGAACCCCGCGCCCAGGTCGAGCACGAAATGGCGCAGGCCCGAGCACACGTGGTTGAAGAACGCCCAGTTCAGCCCGACCAGCACGACGTAGCCGAGCGGATTGTCTGCCGCGCGGGTGAACTGCGCATAAGCCACGGGGCCCGAAGCGAGCGCCGCCAGCCACCACAGGAGCACCGGGATGCCGACGAACGCAAGCCCGTCACCGCTCACCCGATGCAGGATCGAGACCAGCATCGCCGGCCCCCATCTCCAGATCGACAAGTGCGGGGAAAGCGGGCGTTCGGCCATCGGCGGGTCCTGCAAGTCAGGCGGGAAAGTGCGCCTTCCCTTAGCGAATGGGACGAGTGAGGCAAGCACGCGGCTTGGCCGGGCGGGCTGTCGCGGGTATCGCCGTGCCGATGGCTTGTCCCACCGTTCTTGTCACCGGCTCCTCGCGCGGTATCGGCGCCGCCGCGGCGCAAGCGTTGCGCGGGCGCGGCGCACGGGTGATCGGGCACGCGACGCACGCTGCCGATGCCGACACGGTCGCGGCCGATTTCCTCGACCCGCCCGCACCGCACGCACTGTGGGAGCAGGCGCTCGAGCGCAGCGGCGGCGCGATTGACGTGCTGGTCAACAACGCCGGGCTGTTTGCCGCCAATCCGCTCGGCGGCTCGGACATCGCATGGCTCGACGGGTGGGAGGATACGCTACGCATCAACCTGACCGCCGCAGCTCAGCTCAGCCGCTTCGCCGTGCGCCACTGGCAGGAACGCGGAGTTGGCGGGCGCATCGTCCATATAGCGAGCCGCGCCGGGCATCGCGGCGATTCGCCCGATCACTGGCATTATGCCGCGGCCAAGGGCGGGATGATCGCGATGCACAAGACCATCGCCCGCGCCTACGCTGCCAGCGGCATCCTTAGCTTCGCGATTTCGCCCGGGTTCGTGAATACCGCGATGGCCGAGGACTACCTCGCCAGCCGCGGGGGCGCAGCGGTGTTGGCGGACATTCCGCTCGGCCGTGTGGCGACACCGGATGAGATCGCCACGATGATCGCGTTTTGCGTTTTCGATGCCCCGCCGAGCATGACCGGCGCGGTGCTCGACGCCAACGGAGCGAGCTATGTCCGCTAGCGCCCAGCCCCCTGCGAGAGCCGGGCGATGAGCTGGAAGCTGACCGCCTTCGCGTCGAAGGACGCGGTCCACGCGGCGCTGGTTGCGCACGAGGCGATCGACGGGTGGGACGCCGACATCGTCGTGACGGGGAGCGAAGTGGCCGAGGACCGGCCGGACGAGTGGGTGCTCGAGGCGTACCTGCCGCGGACGCCCTCGGCGCGCGACAAGGCGGCCGTCCGCGCGTTGTTCGGCCACGCGGAGCCCACGTTTGCCAGCGCACGGCTGCCCGACACCGACTGGGTCGCTGAAACCCAGGCGCTGGTGGCGCCCATCCGCGCCGGGAGGTTCCATGTCCATACATCGGACCACCCGGCCGATACCGCCGCGATCGACCTGATGATCCCCGCGGCGCAGGCGTTCGGGACCGGCCAGCATGAGACCACCGCTGGATGCCTGGCGATGCTCGACGCGATGCGGCGGCGCGGCGTAGTGGTGCGCAACCTGGCCGACGTCGGCACCGGCACCGGGCTCCTTGCATTTGCCGCCTTGCGATTGTGGCCTGGCGCCACCGCCATCGCGAGCGACATCGACGTGGTGTGCGAAGGCGTGGTGGTCCACAATGCGCTGTGCAACGCGGTGTCGCTCGGCACCGGGCGAGGCGAGCTGGCGATGGTCGTGGCCGAAGGCCTCGACCACGCGGTGCTGGCCGGCCGCGCGCCGTACGACTTGCTGATCGCGAACATTCTCGCGGGCCCGCTGATCGAACTGGCGGGCGATTTCGCCGCCGCGGCGGCGCCGCGCGGCCATCTGCTGCTTGCCGGCCTGCTCGAACGGCAGGAGCCGGCGGTCCGCGCCGCCTATCGCACCGCCGGCTTTCGCCTCGCGGCCCGCATAGTGAACGGCGACTGGTCGATTCTATGGCTTCGACGACGCGCCGCGTAAGCCGCTCGCTCGGTGCTCTGGCGGCCGGCTTGGTGCTGGCGGTGCTGGCTTTCGCGCTGTTCGGCTGGATCGGCAGCGCCATTCCGCGCAATTCCGGCTGGCGCGAAGCGGCCGGCGGGGTCGAGATCATGGTCGAGACCAACGGCGTCCACACCGCGCTGGTGGTGCCGCTGGTCACGCCCGAGCAGGATTGGCGAAGCGAATTTCCCGATAGCGACATCGCGCTGCCTAGCCCCGAGTACACCCATCTGGCGATCAGTTGGGGCGAGCGCGAGGTGTTTCTCAACACTCCGACATGGTGGGATCTGCGTCCGCTAACGGTGCTGCGGATCATCGGCATCGGGGGCGAGGGGCTGATCCATGTCGCCCATTACGTCAGCCCCGCCCCTGCCGATGACATCCGCCCGCTGCGCCTGACGTCAGGCCAGTATCGCCGCCTCGTCGCGGGGATCGAGCGGACCTTGCCGCGCGCGCACATCAAGCATTCCGGGTATTATGGGCAGGACGTGTTCTATGACGCCCCCGGGCATTACACCGCGCGCAACACCTGCAACCAGTGGACCAGTGACCGCCTCGCGGAAGCCGGAGTTCGCACCGGATGGTGGACGCCGTTTGCGGGCGGGGTCATGAAATGGGTCCCGCGGCTCCCCGCCGGTCGGTGAGCGCGTGCGGCGACTTCACCCGCCCCACTTCTCCAGCGCCGCGCGATAGGCCTTGCGCTCCACCTCGAGCGTGCGCGCCAGCTTGCCCTGCTCCACGGTGTGATGGGCGCGGATCGCCGCCAGCTCCTTTTCGATCCGCGCGGTCTCACTGTCGTAGCGCGCTTGCACCTCCGCTAGCGCCGCCTCGGCCCGGTCGAGCTTGTCGCGTTTCGGCGGCGGCTTGGGTTTTGGCGGCCTAGCCCGAGCCGGCGCAGCGCTGGCCGGGGCCGCTTGCCGGGGCAGCGCCTTGAGCTGGCTGGCGAGATCGCCGCGCGATTTGCGGATCACTTCGCCGGGCTTCGCGAGCGGTTCGTGCGTAAGCACGGGGTCGGTGATTTCCTCGGCCACGCCGCGTGCGAACTGGTCGTGCTCGGCGCCCCATGCCCGCAGCGCCGCGGCCCGGCTGGGCGCCGCGACATAGACGTCCTCGAAGCCGATCGGCATGCGAAAGACCTTGAGCTTGCGCGGCATTACCCGGCCTCGCTGACAATGCTCGCCCAAGCGGCCTCGTCGATCACTTCGATGCCCAGCTCGGCGGCTTTCTTCAGCTTGCTGCCCGCACCGGGCCCGGCAACCACCAGGTCGCTCGCCGCGCTGACCGTGCCGGCGGCGCGGGCGCCCAGCCGCTCGGCCTGCGCCTTGGCTTCGTCGCGGCTCATGGTCTCAAGCTTGCCGGTGAACACCACGGTCTTGCCCGAGACCGGGCTGGCGCGGGTCTCGACGACGTAGTCGGGCGGCGAGACTTCGCTCAGCAAGTCGTCCCACACGCTGGCGTTGTGCGGCTCGTGAAAGAAGTCGCCGAGCGCTTCGACCACCACCGGGCCAACGCCTTCGATCCCGGTCAGTTCGGACTGGGCCTCTGTGTCCCCCCCGCGCGCCGCCTCCGCCGTGGCGCGCAACGTGGGCAAGGTGCGGAAACGCTTGAGCAGGTCGCGCGCGGTGACCGCCCCGACGTGGCGGATGCCGAGTCCGAACAGCAGGCGCGCCGCATCGGGGGCGCGCTTGGCCTCGATCGATGCCAACAGGTTATCCACAGACTTGTCCTGCCACCCTTCACGGCCGACCAGGTCGTCGCGGTGTCGGCGCAAGCGGAAAATATCCGCCGGGCCATTCGCCAGCCAGCCCAGCGCGAGAAACTCGAGGATGGTCTTTTCGCCCAGCCCTTCGATATCGAGCGCGGGGCGGCTGGCGAAGTGGCGCAATCGCTCGAATTGCTGCGCTTGGCACACCAGTCCCCCGGTGCAACGAACATCGACTTCACCGTCCTCGGCAACTGCCTCGCTCCGGCACACCGGACAGCGATCGGGGAAAACGAACGGCTCGCGCGGCACTTCGCGCGTCAAGTTCTCGACCACCTGCGGGATCACGTCGCCCGCGCGCTGGAGCACGATCCGGTCACCTTCGCGCAGGCCCAGCCGCTCGATCTCGTCACGGTTGTGGAGCGTGACGTTGAACACCGTGACCCCGCCGACGAGCACGCCCGACAGCCGCCCGACGGGGGTCAGCTTGCCGGTCCGGCCAACCTGGATGTCGATCGTCTCGAGCGTGGTCTCGGCGCGCTCGGCGGGAAACTTGTGCGCCAGCGCCCACCGCGGGGCCTTGGCGACGAACCCGAGCCGCGTCTGCCAGTCGAGCCGGTCGATTTTGTAGACCACCCCATCGATATCGTACGGCAGTCCTCCGCGCCTGGCCCCGATGGCGCGATAATGCTGCAGCATTTCGTCTACCGAACTGCACCGCACGAGGTCGGGCGAGATCGGCAGGCCCCACCCGCCAATGCGATGCATTGCGTCGAGCTGGGTGCCCGCGGGCGCCTCCGCTGTTGCGCCCCATCCGTGCGCCAGGAAGCGCAGCGGCCGCATTGCGGTGACATTGGCATCCTTCTGCCGCAGCGATCCGGCGGCGGCGTTGCGGGGGGTCGCGAATAGCCGCTCGCCGTTCGCTTCCTGATACGCGTTGAGTGCGGCAAACGCCTGTTTTTCCATGTACACTTCGCCGCGCACTTCAAACAGATCAGGCACTTCGTCCCCGCGCAATTGCTGCGGGATGTCGGCGATGTGCGCGACATTGGCGGTCACGTTCTCGCCGGTTTGCCCGTCGCCGCGCGTTGCCGCCATGACCAGCGCGCCGTGCTCATAGCGCAAGCTGCATGACAGCCCGTCGATCTTGTCCTCGGCGGTCATCGTCACCGGTTCGTCGGGCGGCAGGTTGAGGAACCGGCGCACCCGCGCGACGAATTCGGCCACTTCGTCATCGCTGAACGCGTTGTCGAGGCTCATCATCCGCACCGCGTGCGACACTTTGCCCAGCGGCGAGGCGGCGACTTCATGTCCCACCGCCCGCGACGGCGAATCCGCGCGGACCAGATGAGGAAACGCCGCTTCGAGCTCGGCATTGCGCCGGACCAGCGCATCGTATTCGGCGTCGGAAATCTCGGGCGCGTCGGCCGCATGATAGAGCCGGTTGTGCCGCGCGATCTGCCGCGCCAGCCGCATCAGCTCGTTGGCCGCCTTGGCTTCGGACGGCCCGCTCATGGCCCGCGCAGAACCGCCAGCATCGCCGCCTCGTTCCGCTCATAGGCGGCATTGCCCGGGGTGATGATCGCGAAATGGCTCGCGCCCGGATTGGTGCGCACCGTGACTGTCGCGCCGCTGGCGCGGATCGCCGTTTGCGCCGCCTCCGGCGCGGGCGGCAGCTTGGCCTGGACGAACAGCACTTGCGCCAGGTGTGGCGGATGCTTTCCGGGCGCGATCGCGGCGAAGCGCGCCGGCACGGTATCAGACGTTCCGCCCATAAACGGAGCGACCGCCGAAAGCTGGCACAAGGTGTCGAACGCCGCCTGCTCGAGCCCAACATCGGCGGGTCCGTCGAGCACGATCGCCGCGCGCGCCGCGAACGGCGCCCGCGCCCCGAGCGGCCCGGCCGCGTCCTGCGCTGCGGCCAGCCACTGGGCCGGCAGCGCCCCCGCCGAGTGCCCCACCAGCGTCGCCCGCGCCCGATCAATCGGATAGGTCACCGCGACCCGGTCGATCAGGCCCGCCGCCGCTTGCCAGTCGGCAAAGCTGCCCGGCCACCCGCCGCCGTCCCCGACCTCGCGATAATCGACATTGAGCGTGGCGATCCCCTGCTGCTGCCAGCGAGTCGCCAGCGGGGCCATGTAGGCCTGCGTGGCGATGCCGGTCTGCCAGCAACCGCCGTGAAAAATCATCGCCAGCGGAAACGGACCCTTGCCGGCAGGCAACCGCAACTCGGCGAACCCCCGCGCGTGTTCTGCGTAGCGCAGGATTGCATCCGGCTTGCTCGGCGCAAGATTGGCGTCGGTGCCGAACAGCGCGCTCCCTTTCGACGCGCTGGCGGTGGTGGCGGGCTGATCGGGGTCCATGCACGCCGCTAGCAGCTGTACGGCGGCGAGCAAAACAACATGCCTCATGCCCTTTCCTATATCCTGGCTGATGCTTGGCATGCCGGAATCCGGGCTACCGATTCCATCCCGGCTCACCCGGCGCTCAGTAAAACTGGACTTGGGCGGGCGGCATTTGCCCGTCAAACGCCTGGTCGGCATGTTTGCCGCCCCGCGCCACCCAATGGCAGAACACATGCGCCGACCACGTATTGGGATTGGGCGAAGTTCTGCCGTGATGATGCTCGATGCCGCGATACATCACCCCGTCGCCGGCAGCCATCGAGATGGCTACGACCGGGTCGTCCGCGGCGAATGCTGGATCGGCGCGCATGACGTCGGCTGCGCGCGGCGTCTGCGCAACTTCCAGGTCCCACGGCGCGTTCTCGGAATAGGCCAGGGTCAGTGAAAGGCTGTGTTCGCAAGCGGGCCGATCGCCGTGCACCAGGCAAACGTCGCCTTCGCGGTAGAGCCGGAAGTAGCCGTAAGTAGGCAGCAGGTCCTCCCCCGCCACGGTGGCCATGTATGGCGTCAGGCCCCAATGCAGCGCGGAAAGCGGCGGGTAATCGTGGCTGTATATTTCGCTCGCAGGGCGCCGCAGCACGCGATGACCGACCTTGGGGCGCAAGCTGTCCATGTCGAGTTCGCGCCTGATCAAGACGAACTTCAACTGCGCAAGGAAGGCCATGGCGGCTTCGGGCGGCACCAGCCCGGACACATGGACGTAGCCGTTGCTACGATACATATCACGTTGCACGGCCTGGTCGGACATCGTCATGCGTTCTCCAGCAACCGATCCGCCTGGGCGCGCGCCTCCGCGGTAATTTCCGCGCCCGACAGCATGCGGGCGATCTCCTCCTGCCGCCCCGCCGCGTCGAGCAGCGTTACGGAAGTGCGCGTGACCGTGCCGTCGATGGTCTTGGCGATCAGGTAATGCGTTCCGCCCCGCGCGGCCACTTGCGGAGAGTGGGTTACGGCCAGCAGCTGCCCGCCCTGGGCCAGCCGCGCCAGCCGGTCGCCGATCGCGCTCGCCACCGCGCCGCCGACGCCGCGGTCGATTTCGTCGAAGATCACCGTTGCCGCCCCGCCCTGCTCGGCCAGCGCGACCTTGAGCGCGAGAATGAACCGCGACAGCTCGCCGCCGCTGGCGATGCGGTTGAGAGGGGCAAAGTCGGCGCCCGGATTGGTCGCGATCATGAACTCGACCGTGTCCATTCCGTGCGCCCCCCAGCGCTCTTCGGCCAACGTGGCGATCTGCGTGCGGAAGCGCGCCGCGTCGAGCTTGAGCGGTGCCAGTTCGGCCGCGACGGCTTGATCGAGCCGCTCAGCGGCCTCGACACGCGCGTCGTGGAGCGCCTGGGCCTGGTCGCGGTAAGCTCCGCCGGCAACCCGGGCCGCGTTGGTCAGATCGGCGAGGTGGGCGTCGCCAGCCTCGATCGCGTCGAGCTGCCCGCGCATCGCCAGCATCCGCGCCAGCAGCGCATCGACCGGGCAATCATGCTTGCGCGCCGCCGCGCGCAGCTCGAATAGCCGGGTCTCGATCCGGTCGAGCTCGGCGGGCTCGAACGTCAGCGCCTCGACCGCGCGCCCGAGGGTGTCCTCTGCCTCGCCCGCCTCGATCACCGCGCGGTCGAGCGCCGCGAGTGCTTCGCCGAGCAACGCGTGCTCGCCGGCAATGCGGTCGAGCCGGCGGGCGGCGCCACGCAACTGCGCCAGCGCCGAATCCGATCCGTCCCACACCGTCCGCAGCGCCTCGAGATCGTCGGCCAGCTTCTCGCCCTTCTGCATGTCCGCTCGCGCCAGCGCGAGGCGCTCCTCTTCGCCTTCAACGGGTGCGAGCGCGGTCAGTTCGGCGAGATGCGCCAGCAGCAGGTCCTGGTCGGCGCGCGCGCGGTCGACGTCGCTGCGCGCCTCGGCCAGCCGCGCCTCGGCCGCGCGCCATTTGGCCCAGCCGTCTTCGACCCCTGCCACATCGGCCCGCGCAAACCGGTCGAGCAGCGCGCGATGGCCGCGCGGGTTGACCAGCCCGCGATCGTCATGCTGGCCGTGCAGCTCGACCAGCGCCGGCGCCAGTGCGCGCAGCAGCCCGGCACTGACCGGCCGGTCGTTGACGAACGCCTTGGACTTGCCGTCGGCGGTCAGCGAGCGGCGCACGATCAACGGCTCGCCTGCGTCCCACTGGAGATCGGCCTCGGCGAGAGCTTCGCGCACCAGTTCGGGCGGCTCGGCGAACTCGAAGGTCGCGGTGACGGCGGCTTGAGCGGCGCCCGAGCGGACCAGCATGGTCTCGGCCCGGCTCCCCAGCACCAGCCCCAAGGCGTCAAGCAGGATCGACTTGCCGGCACCGGTCTCGCCGGTCAGCACGCCCAGGCGCGGGCCGAATGCGAGGTCGAGCGCCTCGATCAAGACGATGTTGCGGATCGCGAGCGAGGTCAGCATGGCTTATGGGTGAAAGTCTTACGGGCGCGCGCTTGACAGCGCAACGCCGCGCCGGGCGCCGCCCCCCACTGCTTTGCCCCCGATCCGTCGTCCGCCCGTGCCGCGAACCCGACGAACCGCGCCGCGCGCGATGGGAAGAGTTTGTTAATAAAGCTATGTGCTTATGGGGCGATAGGGACGGAAATGGGGTCCGGTCGATGACGGTTCTGACAATTCGCGCACACAAGCGCTATGCCACGCGGCAGACTGTCCGCCTCACAGCCGGGCGTGACAAGGCAGTCGAGGGACTGCTGATCGAGCTTTCCGCCGAGGGCATCCGGATCAGCAACTTGCGTGGTGTCACTCTGGCGATCGCCCAAGCCGTTACCGTCCAGATCGGCGACAGCGATTATCACGGCAAAATCCGCTGGTCCCACGACGGCATTGCCGGGGTCCGGCTCGACCGCGCCCTGCACTGCCACGAAGTCGCCGGCCTGCTCGAACACGGCCGAGCGAAGGAACCGATGCGCCTGGCCTCGTGAAGCCCTGCCCGGATAAGGTCCGGGCGATCCGCTAGCCTGCGGCGGCGACCTGCTTGGGCGCTTTCTTCTGCATCATCTCGAACGCGCGCTGGTACCACTCGCTGCCCGGATAATTCGCGCCCAGCACCGCGGCGTAACGCTTGGCCTCCTCGGGGATACCGAGCGCCAGGTTGGTTTCGGCCAAGCGGAAGAGCGCTTCGGGCGCGTGGCTCGTGGTCTGGTATTTTTCGACGACGTTGCGGAACCGCAGGTCGGCGGCCAGCCAGTTCCCGGTGCGCTCGTAAAACCGGCCGATCTCCATGTCCTTGCCCGCCAGGTGATCGTTCACCAGGTCGATCTTGAGCGTGGCATCGGCGGCATATTCGCTGGTGGGATAGCGCCGCTGGATTTCCTGCAGCGCGGTCAACGCCTGCAAGGTGACTTTCTGATCACGTTCAACGTCGCTGATCTGTTCGTAATAGCACAGCGCGATCAGGTAATAGGCGTACGGCGCGTCCTTGTTGCCCGGGTGGATCGACAGGAACCGCTGCCCCGCCTGGATCGCGTTGGTGTAATCCTTCGACACGTAATAGGAGAACGCGCTCATCAGCTGGGCCCGGCGCGCCCACGGCGAATAGGGATGCTGGCGCTCAACCTCGTCGAACAGCTTGGCCGCGGCGAGCGAATCCTTGTCCACCTGGAGCAGCTGCATGGCCCGCGTGTAAAGCGATTCGACGTCGCGCGCGACGTACGCGGTGTCGGCCGGGTGCTTTCGCCCGCCCAGCAGCGAGCAGCCCGCGACAAGGGGCAACGCGGCCAGCACGGCCGTGGCCAGGAGGACGGATTTCGCAGGGGCTCGCCCAGGGGATCGCACGGTCATGTGCCGCCTATAGCCAGCGCCGGCGTGAACGCCAAGTGAAGTGGCGCGGTTCGTTGAGGACCCTCCGTTGATCCGCAAATCTACCTAGACCCCAGGCACTCGGGCTTCAGTTCTGGCGTGGCATTGACCCAGCGAACCAATGGGATGCGCATGCCATGTCGTGGATACCGAGGCTGTCCGACCTGATGGCCGAAAATGCCGCGCTGCGGACCCAACTCGTACGTCGGGCCGACGCGTTCAATACGCTGGGGCTCGCGCAACTCCGCGCGGTGCTCGACACAATGCCCGACTGCGTGAAGATCTTCGATACACAAGCGCGGATCATCTACATCAATCCGCGCGGACTGGACCTGCTCCAGGCGCCCGATCTGGCCACCCTGATCGGCTCAGGTCACATTCCGCTGGCAGCCGATTACTTCGAACGCGCGGCTGCGGTCCATGACACTGTCATGGCCGGCGAAGCCGTCGTCTGGGAATACCAGATTGTGGGCATGGCGGGACGCCGGCTGCACGTTGAAGCCCATGCGGTGCCGTTTTCGATGCCCGACGGGTCGGCCGCGCACATGAGTATCACGCGCGATATCACCGAGCGCGAGCGGGCCAATCATGCGCTGCGCGCAAGCCAAGAACGCTTGCGGCTGGTTTATGAAGCGACCGGGCTGGCCGCGTTCGAAACCTCGCCCGACGGTATCGACCACATGTCGGACCAGTTCCTGCAACAAGTCGGCCTTCCGGCCACGGTTCGTTCGCTCACCTTTTCGCAATGGCAGGAGATCGTCCACCCCGACGATCGGGCGTTGCTGGCGCAAAACATCGCCGAGGCGCTCGCTTCGGGAAACGTGGTCACGGGGGAATTTCGCATCTGCCGGCAGGATACCGGCGAAGTGCGCTGGATCCACAGCCGGACCAAGGTCGAGCGCGATGAACAGGGCCGGGCGATGCACGGCATCGGCGCCCATCTCGATGTTACCGAGCGCAAGCGTGCCGAAGATGCCTTGCGCGAAAGCGAACAACGCTTTCGCCTGGCCGCGGAGGCCGCTGGCTTCGGCGTATGGGACTACGACGCGGCAACCGGCGAGCGGCAATGGTCGGATCGGCTGCGCGATATTTTCGGCCTGGCGCGGGATACCGCCCCGTCACTGGAGCTGGCAGAACGTTGTATCGTCCCCGCTGACCGGGCCAAATTTCGCGCCCGGCTCGAAGACATTCGTGACGGCCCCGCGTTCGCCCGTTTCGAGATCTTGTTGCGGATCCGCCGGGCGAGCGATCACCAGCAACGGTGGATCATCCTCAACGGGTGGAAGACCATCAAACCGGTCAGCGAAGCGGCGCGCGTGATCCTGACGGTACGCGACGTGACCAGCGAGAAGACCGCCGAAGTGCGCGTGCAGTGGACCGCCAATCACGATCAGCTGACCGGCCTGGCGAACCGGGCGCTTTTCCACGAGCGGCTCGAGCAAGCAGCGCATGACGCGGTCGCCAGTGACGGTGCGTTCGGCCTGCTCCTGCTCGATCTCGACGATTTCAAGCAGATCAACGACACGCTGGGCCACGATGCGGGCGACGCCCTGTTGAAGAGTTTTGCCGCACGCCTGCGCTCGGTGGTCAGGCGCGACGATACCGTCGCCCGCTTCGGCGGCGACGAATTTGCCATCATCATGCCGCGGCTGGAAAGTTTCGCGCGGCTCGATACGCTGTCGAGTTCGATCCTCGATCGCTTGCGCGAACCCTTCGTGCAAAACGGGCAGTTGCTCGACTGCCGCGTGAGCATGGGGGCGACGCTATTCCCGCTCCACGGCACCACCTCCGAAGAGCTGCTCAAGAATGCTGACCTGGCGCTTTATGCGGCCAAGAGCGGCGGCCGCGCCATGCTCCGGTTCTACGCCTCGAAAATGCGGCAGGATCTCCAACGGCGCAGCTCGATGGTACAGCTGGCCCGCGATGCGCTCGAGCGGGACCGGGTTTATCCCTATTATCAGCCCAAGCTGGACCTCGCGAGCGGGGCCCTCGACGGATTCGAGGCGCTGCTGCGCTGGCGCCGCCCCGGCGGCCGGATCGAGCAGCCTGCGCCGCTGGAGGCCGCGTTCGAGGATCACGACGTCGCCGCCGCGATCAGCGAGCGGATGATCGAACGGACTATTGCCGATATGGGCCGGTGGCTCGCCAGGGGCATCGAATTCGGTCATGTCGCCGTCAATGCCTCAGCGGCTGAATTCCGCCGCGACAATTTCGCCGAGCGCTTGCTTGAGAGTTTGCATCATGCGGACATCGCCCCGCATCGCTTCCAGCTCGAAGTGACCGAGACGGTGTTTCTCGGCCGCGGCGCCGAATCGGTCCACCGCGCGCTGGCGCTCCTCAGCGCCAACGGCGTCAAGATCGCGCTCGACGATTTCGGAACCGGCTACGCCTCGCTCCGGCATCTCAAACAATTCCCGGTCGACATCATCAAGATCGACCGCAGCTTCGTGCGCGACATGAACAACGATCCGGGCGACGAGGCGATCGTGCGCGCCGTGATAAACCTCGGCCGGAGCCTGGGAATCAAGGTGGTGGCGGAGGGAATCGAGTCGCAGTGGCAGGCCGATCGACTGCTGCAGCTAGAGTGCGACTTCGGCCAAGGATTCCTGTTCTCCCGCGCAATCCCGGCTGGCAAGGTCGCGGGCCTTGTGGCCCGGTTGGCCGCCTCCACAGGCCGCCCCGCGAAACCGGCCCCGTTGCGGCTGGTGGTCGGGGGCTGACTAGCGCTTCTTGAAGCGCAGCGCGAACTTGTCGGTATGCCCTTGCACGCCCGCATCGCGCACCGCGGCGGTGTGGTCGTCCGCGGTATTGGCCATGTGGCTCGACTGCGCGTCGAGCTTGAACCCGGCTGCGGTCGCCTCGGCGATCACCGCCGCCGCATCGATCCGGTGGAGCGTCTGAGTCGCGCTGGTGCCGGTGCCGGGCGCCGAATGGTCCTCGATAAACAGCAGCCCGCCCGGCTTGAGCGCAGCGTACGCCGCCTTGGCGATCCCCGTGGGATTGGCGGTCGGTCCGTTGTGGAAATCGTGCCAGTTCTCGGTCGTCCACACGACATCCGCCGGGGTCGGGATGGCAATGGCGGTATAGTCGGTCGGGACCACGGTGATGTTGCCGTATTGGGCGGCCAGCGCGTTGATCGCGTCGAGCCCGCCGGGGCGCGCGGCCTGCTGCGGCGAAACCAGCGCATAAATCCGGCCGGTGGGGCCGACCGTCCCCGCGAGGATGCGCGTGTACCACCCGCCGCCCGGGGCCAGTTCGGCCACCGTATCGCCCGGCCTGACACCGGCGAACACCACCGTCTCCATCGGCTTGCGCGCAACGTCACGCGCCCTGTCGGCCGCCGGCCGTAGCGGATTGGCGATCGCCGCCATGGCCGCGTCCATCGTCGTCATCGCGCGCGGCCGGTCCTGCGCATCGACCGTGACGCAGCCTGTCAGCACGGTAGATACCAGCGATATTGCGACGAGCGATGCCTTCATGATGTCTCTCCAGGCACGGCGGCTCTTGCCGCCGTTTCAGCCGGCACGCTATTGGCAAACCCTCGCCGAGGGAAGTCCCATCGCCGCCGGCCTTCGCGCCGACCGAAAACAGGAGCTGCATTCGTGTCGTTATTGGACCAGGCGCTGCGCCGGCTGCTGCGGCGCGGACAATTGACGATCGTCGCGCCCGACGGAGCGCGGCGCATTTACGGCACACCCGAGCCGGGCCGCGAACCGGTTGTCATCCGGCTGGCCGATAGCAAGGTCGAGGGCGAGCTGGCGCGCAATCCCCGGCTCAAGCTCGGCGAGGCCTACATGGATGGGCGCATCGTGTTCGAACAGGGCGACATTCTCGCATTGATCGACCTGGTCACCGGCAACGCCCGGTGGGAAGACGGCCACATCGGCGGGACATTCATCAAGGACCGCTGGAACCTCGCGCGCCAGTGGCTTGCCGCCCGCAATTACGAGGCGCGCGCCCGCGCCAATGTCGCCCACCACTATGACCTCGGCAACGAACTGTACCGCCTGTTCCTCGACGAGGACATGCAATACTCGTGCGCCTACTACTTGCGCGAGGACGCCACCCTCGATGAGGCGCAGCGCGACAAGAAGGCCCACATCGCCGCCAAGCTCGACCTCAAGCCGGGCCACAAGGTGCTCGATATCGGGTGCGGCTGGGGAGGGATGGCGCTTTATCTCAACCGCGTTGCCGGGGTCGAAGTGCTGGGCGTGACACTATCGGAACAGCAGCTCGCCCTCGCGCGGCAGCGCGCCGCAGAGGCGGGCGTCGCCGACCGGGTCAAGTTCGAGCTAATGGATTATCGCCGGCTGACCGAGACTTACGACCGGATCGTGTCGGTCGGGATGTTCGAGCACGTCGGCGCCAAGCACTACCGCGAATTCTTCGCCAAGTGCCGCGCGCTGCTCAAGCCCGACGGCGCGATGGTGCTGCACACGATCGGCCGATTCGACGAGCCGAGCGCGGGCGACCCGTTCGCCGACAAGTACATCTTCCCCGGCTACCACTTGCCCAACCTGTCGCAGTTGGTGCGCGCGCTCGAGACCAGCCGGTTGATCGTGACCGATGTCGAAACGCTGCGGCTGCATTATGCGCTGACCTTGCGCGAATGGCTTCGGCGCACCCGCGCCCAATCCGCTACCCTCGAACGCCTGTACGACGCCAAGTTCGTGCGGATGTGGGAGTTCTACCTCGCCGGCGCGATCTCGATGTTCGAGAACGGCGCGGGATGCAATTTCCAGGTCCAGTTCACGCGTGACCGGCGGACCCTGCCCCTGACCCGCGACTGGATGTTCGAGGCAGAGCAGCGGTTTCGCACGGCCGGCTAGCGCGTCACGCCGGCTTGGGCCCCTTGCGGTGCGGCTTCTTGGGCCACGGTTTCTTCGCCGCGTTGTCGGCCCGGGGATGGCGTGGGCGCGCTTCGACTTTGGCATCCTTGCGATGGACTTTGGCCGCATCACGCGGGGAATCGGGCGCACGTTCGATATTCACGTCGCCCGCGTCCTCGGTCCCGGCGGTGCGCGCGACCGCGCCGGAAAATTTCTCCGCGATCGCGCGCGGCACCTGGAAGTGGGTTTCGTTCGCGCTGATGCGGATCGCGCCGATCTCGGTGCGGGTGATATGACCCCGGCGGCACAGCAGCGGCAGGATCCAGCGCGGATCGGCGTTCTGGCGGCGGCCGATGTCCATCTTGAACCACACCACGTCCTCGAACCCGGGGCGATGGCGGTCCTGCTTGTCGGCCTGGCGCGCTTCGGGCGTGTTCTCGATCAGGTCCTCGGCCTGCGGCATCGCAGCGCGGTGCGCGCGGACCAGCGCGGCGGCGATATCCTCGGGGCTACGTTCGGCCATCAGGCGCGCGGCGAGTTCGCGGTCCTCGTCGTCGAACTCGACCCTCTCCATCATCGCGGCGAGCAGCCGCCGGCGATCGTTCTGGCGGATCATCGTCGGCGTAGGCGGGTCGATCCACTCGGCCTCGATGCGCGCCCCGCGCAGCATCGATTCAACGCGCTTGCGGCGCGGGTACGGGACCATCAGCACCGCGGTGCCTTTCTTACCCGCGCGCCCGGTGCGGCCCGAACGGTGCTGCAAGGTTTCCGCATCGCGCGGGATCTCGACATGGATTACCAGGCTCAGGCTCGGCAAGTCGATCCCCCGCGCCGCCACATCGGTGGCCACGCACACCCGCACCCGCCGGTCGCGCAAGGCCTGGAGCGCCTGGTTGCGCTCCTGCTGCGAATGCTCGCCCGACAGCGCGACGACCGCGAACCCGCGCTCCTGCAGCGTGGCGTGGAGGCGGCGGACATTCTCGCGCGTGGCGCAGAACAGCAGCGCGGTCTCCGCCTCGTGGAAGCGCAGCAGGTTGACCACGGCGTGCTCGATCTCCGACGGCGACACCGTCACGGCCTGGTACGCAATGTCGCCATGGCCGCGGTCGTCGCCCACGGTCGAAATGCGCAGCGCGTCACGCTGATAGCTTTTCGCCAGCTTGGTGATCGGCGGCGGCATGGTCGCCGAAAACAGCAGCGTGCGGCGCGTATCCGGAGTCGCGTCGAGCAATTCCTCGAGGTCCTCGCGAAAGCCCATATCGAGCATCTCGTCCGCTTCGTCGAGCACCACGCAGCGCAGCGCGGCCAAGTCGAGCGCGCCGCGTTCGAGATGATCGCGCAGCCGGCCCGGAGTGCCGACCACGATATGCGGCCGGTCGCGCAGCGTGCGGCGTTCCTTGGACGGGTCCATCCCGCCGACACACGTCGCGACCCGGGCCCCCGCCGCGGCGTAGAGCCACACCAGCTCGCGGCTGACTTGCAGCGCCAGCTCGCGCGTCGGCGCGATCACCAGCGCCAGCGGCGCCTCGTCAAATTCCATCGTGCCGTCGGCTCGCAGCAGCTCGCTCGCCATCGCCATCCCGAACGCGACGGTCTTGCCCGAGCCGGTCTGCGCGGACACGACCAGATCGCGCCGCGCGGCATCGGGTTGCAGGACAGCCGCCTGGACGGGCGTGGGCTCCGCATAACCGCGAGCGGCCAGCGCTTCGCCGAGGATCGGCGGCAGGTTGGGAAAGGGCATGGGGCGCGCGATAGGGATGTTTGCGCGTCAGCGATACCGCCGCGCCCAACATTCTTTGGACGCGAACGGGGAAACGCTACTCCCAGAACGCGACACTGCGGGCTTCGACGCTTTCGCGCACGTTGGCCGGGGAGAAGCTGGGATCGACGAACGCGGTGTGCGGGCAGCGCCAGGTGCGGCTGTGATCGCTGTCGTGGAACTTGAACAGCAGCGCGTCGTCGCGCGTCATGTTGGAGAAATACCACCACCGCATCGCCGGCGAATGGCTGAAGATCGACGCCGCCAGCATCGCCTCTTCGCCCGCGACCGGGGCGGTCAGCGCGTCGCCTTCGGGAAAAGCGTCGACGATGAACAGGGTGTTGGATTTCTCCTCCCCGGCAAAGCTGGTGCGCCCGTCGCATAGCGCCAGCGGCACGTCCTGCGGCGGAGGCGAAAAGGTGCGCCAGTAACTGCTGACGAGGAAGCGCTTATAACCGGGACCATCGGGGAAGTGCTTCTTATAGGTGGCCGCGGCCATGCGGTTGGCGGTCGCGGTATTGAGATCGACATGCGCCTCCCCCGCGGGAGGCTGGATGCCGCCGGTATGCTGGTAGTTCCCGGCCTGCTGGCTTGCGACCTCGGCCAGGTCGGCGCTGGTGCGGATCATCCACCCGCGCGCGACACACTTGTCAGCCCCGGTCAGCGCCAGGACGTGGCTCTCGACCTCGCGTTCGTAGACCCGGTCGACTTCGGCCTTATCGTGAAAATCGCGCACCGCGGTCGGCTGCACCGCGATGCGGAAGCCGTGGACGTCGAGCGTGAAGTGATCGCGGATCGGCATCGCGTCGCGCACCACGACCCGGTGATCGGAATACGTGCCGGTATTGATCTCCGCCCCCGCCCGAACGAAGCGGCGGGTGATGAAATCCCCAGGATCAACGAAGCGGATCATGGTCTCGACCTCGCGCGCGCGGTCCTCGACCGCATCGCCGGTCAGCGCGCCAGGGGCTTGCACGGCCGTCGCCATCGAATTCTCCCAGTGATTCTATCGTCCGTTACGATGTGACACGCGGGCATTTGCCGTGTCCAGAAACAAACCCCGGCGCGCGCCGTTCAGGCGCCGTGGCATCCTCCCATTTTAAAGACAACCTCGTCCTGTACGGCGCGCTGGCGGCCAACCTGGGCATTGCCGTGGCCAAGTTCGCGGCGGCAGCGATTACCGGGTCGTCGTCGATGCTGACCGAAGGGGTCCATTCGCTGGTCGACAGCGGAAACCAACTGCTGCTGCTGTATGGCCAGGCGCGGAGCCCAGCCGCCCGATGCGCGTCATCCGTTCGGTTATGGCCGCGAAATCTACTTCTGGGCATTCGTGGTGGCGATGCTGATCTTCGCGGTCGGCGCGGGCGTGTCGCTGTACGAAGGCGTGGTCCATTATCGCCACCCCAGCCCGCTGGAAAATCCCACCGTCAATTATATTGTGCTGGCGCTGGCTTTTCTGCTGGAAGGTATCTCATGGTCGATCGCGGTGCGCGATCTGGCCCGGCAACCGGGCAGCGGTGGCTGGTGGCAGGTCCTGCGGCGCTCCAAGGATCCCAGCAGCTTCATCGTGCTGTTCGAGGATAGCGCGGCACTGATCGGGCTGGTTCTGGCGGCGGTCGGGGTGTGGGCCAGCCACTGGTTTGTCGATGCGCGGCTCGACGGGGTGGCCTCAATGGCCATCGGCGCGGTGCTGGCCGGGGTCGCGGTGCTGCTCGCGCGCCATGCCCACGGGCTGATCATCGGCGCCGCGGCCGACCCCGCGTTGACCCGTCTGATACGTGAAACCATCGATCGCCACCCGGAAATCACCGCGGTCAATCACGTCCGCACGTTGCATAGCGCACCCGAAGTGGTGTTCGTGGCGGTCAGTGCCGATTTCGCCGACGACTTGTCTATGGGCGACGGCGAGCGGGTCATCGAGGAAATCGAGACCCGGCTGCGCGCCCTTTCACCCAAGATCGGGCCGATCTACATCCGCCCCGAACGGCGCGAAGACGCGCTCGTGTTCGACGAATGATCAGGCCGGGATCGGCTCGGGCTGCTCGCTGACATCGAGCCGCGGCGTCAGCCCGAGCCATTGCGCCAATGCCGCCAGGTCGCGCGACACCTGGTCCGACGCCAGCTGCGCCCGGCTCGGGTGAAGCCACAACACCAACGAGTCATCCTCGCGCCGCAGCCGGCTGGTCATCAGCGACACGCGCGAACCGGCGCCGAGCCGCCGGCACAGCCGGATCGCCAGGCCCCAGCCGACCGCCTCGCTCAGCGCTTCCCAGCTTGCCAGCTGCTTGAGCTCGGCCGGCGGGGCGATCTTGCCGCCCGCCGCCAGCAGCGCCGCCGCGAGCAACGCGCGGCCCGCCGGGTCGAGCCCGACCCAGCGCTTGTCCATCGCCCATTCGAGCGCGTGCCGCGCGCGCAAGTTTGGCTCAATGTGCGCGGCCGCGAGCGCGAGCATAGTCGCCGCCAGCCGCAGCCGCTCCCTGCTCGCGCCCCCGCCCGGAGAAATTTCGGATGTCCACGCCGCGATCATGGCCGCTTGCGCTATCGGTCCGCCGCGCGGCGCGGCAAAGCTGGTGACCGCGGCCAGCAGCGGATCCTGCGCGCGCAAGTCACGCGGCAGGCGCTGGAACAGCAGCCCCTCGCGCAGCCCCCAGGATGAGAACACCACGCCATCGGGCATCAATTCCGCCAGCATCACGCGCATCATCGCCGCCGCATCGGGCAGGCCGGCCGCGCGAGCCGATGAAATGCCGGGCATCGCCGACAATTCGGCCGGTTCCATCGCGGCGATGCGCTTGGCGATCTGATCGGCCTCGTCGGTCGCGAGGCGAAACCCATGCGGGTCCGACAATGGATAGCTCGCGCTGCGCATCGCGTAGACCGCCAGCGCCCGCCATGTGCCGCCGACCATGTACAGCGGGCCGGGATGCGCGGCGGCCCATCCGGCCTTGCCCATGGCCTTCTTGACCGCCCGGCGGAACGGCTCCGCGCCTTCGGCCCGCAACGCCGGCAGGCGCAGCGTACCCAGTGGCAGGCTGACGCCGTCGTGGCAGTCGTCGCCCTCGATCATCACCAGTTCGAGGCTGCCACCGCCGAGATCGGCAACGGTGCCCTGCGCCCCTGGGAAGGCCCCGATCACCCCGAACGCCGCGCCGCGCGCTTCATCTTCGCCCGACAGCAACTGCGGGTTCAGACCCAATGCACGGACTCGGGCGAGAAAATCGGGCCCGTTGGCGGCGTCGCGCACCGCTGCGGTGGCGACGGTCTGGACGTCGTCGATGCCGAAATCCTCGACCAGCGCGGCATAGCGGGCGAGCGCCGTGAGCGCGGCCTCGATGGCCTTGTCGGGCATCGTCCCGGTCACCGCCAGGTCGCGGCCGAGCTTGGCGCTGACTCGTTCGTTGAGCCATACTTCAGGCGCGCGGGGCGAACCGCCGTAGGCGACCAGCCGCACCGTGTTCGAACCGATATCGATGACCGCGCGGTCGGGCCCGGAATCCCACGCGGCCCGCCGCGATCGACGGCGCGGGATCATGGTGCGCCCCGGCGCAAGCTCAGCGTGGGGACCCCGCTATCGGCCAGTGCCCCGCCCCGGCCCGACAGCGACGGATTGGTCATGAAATAAGCATGGCAGTTGAAGCCCTCACGCGCGTCGGCACCCGCATCCGCAACCCGTTGCCAGGTCCCGTCCGCGCCGTCGAGAAACCAGCTTTGCTCGGTATCGAGCAGGTTCGCCAGCAGCACTTGTTCGAGCACTTGGGCGTGCACCGTTTCGTTGCGGATCGGCACCAGCACTTCCACCCGGCGAGTCAGGTTGCGGCTCATCGCATCCGCGCTCGAGATGAACAGCCGGGCGTTCCGGCCGGGCAGTGGCTCGCCGTTGCCGAACGCCCAGATCCGGCTGTGCTCGAGGAACCGGCCGATGATCGACTTGACGCTGATCCGGTCCGACAGGCCGGGCACACCGGGGCGCAGACAGCACATTCCGCGAATCACCAGCACGATTTCCACGCCCGCCTGGCTGGCTTCGTAAAGCCGGTCGATCATGCCCTTCTCGGTCAGCGCGTTGAGCTTGGCCCACATTGCGGCCGGCTTGCCCGCGCGGGCACAGGCGATTTCGTTTTCGATCAGTTCGTACAGCGTTTCGCGCAAGTTGAGCGGCGAGATCGCGATCAGGCCGGTGTCGGGCGGCGCGACATAGCCGGTGACGAAGTTGAACAGCTTGCCCGCATCGCGCCCGAGGATCGGATCGGCGGTGAAGAAGCTGAGGTCGGTGTAGATGCGCGCGGTCGCCGGATGGTAATTGCCGGTCCCGAAATGGCAGTAAGTCCGGTAACCGCCATCCTCGCTGCGGACCACCAGCGAGACTTTGGCGTGGGTCTTCCAGTCGAAGAACCCGTAGATCACCTGCACGCCCGCGCTTTCCAGCGCGCTCGCCCATTTGAGGTTCTGCTCTTCGTCGAAGCGGGCCTTGAGCTCGACCACCGCGGTGACCGACTTGCCCGCCTCGGCCGCGGCGATCAGCGCGGCGATGACGGGCGACTGGTTGCCGGCGCGGTACAGCGTCTGCTTGATCGACACCACCGCCGGATCAGCCGCCGCCTGGCGCAAGAAATCGACCACCACCTCGAAACTTTCGTACGGGTGGTGGATGAGGATATCCTTGTCGCGGATGGCCGCGAAGCAGTCGCCGTCATGCTCGAGGACCCGCTCGGGATAACGCGGCGCATAGGGCGCGAACTTGAGCTCGGGGCGATCTTCGCCGACCACTTCCGCCAGCCCCGCAATGCCGAGCATGCCCAGCGTCTTGGTCACGCTGGCCTGTTCC
>JBDSUJ010000030.1:0-7715 GCA_039927815.1 Croceibacterium sp.
TTCGCGCAAGCAGGTCCAGGTGCACAACGTGTGGGTCGCGGCCGACGTCGGCAGCACGATCATCAACCCGTTCGGCGCGCTCAACCAGGTGCGCGGGGCGGTGATCGACGGGCTCGGCCAGGCGACCGCGCTGGCGATCAAGCTCGACGGCGGCGCGGTGACCCAGTCGAACTTCCACGACTACCCGATCCCGCGGATGCCGTTCACGCCCCAGGTGCATGTCGAGTGGGTCATGTCGGCCAACGATCCGACCGGGCTGGGTGAACCGGCGCTGCCGCCGTCGATCCCGGCGCTGACGAATGCGCTCTACAAGATCACCGGCAAGCGCATCCGCAGCCTGCCGATCGATCCCAAACTGCTGGCCTGAACGCCGGTCGCGTCGTGCCGCCGCGGCGCGCGCAACGCCGCGCCAGTCAGTGTGCCGCGCTCAAGTCCTTGCGCGGGCGCAAGGGTGCGGGCGGGTATTTACGCCACTAGCGCAGGCTCGAATCCCGGCTATTAACTGGGCCACATAATCGGGGATGAGGCGATGATGAAGCGGGCAACTTGGGGCGCTCTGGCGGCGGCAACGGCAATTGTGTGGGCCGCGCCGGCCGCAGCGGCTAAGTGTGGCGATCTGACGCGGATGACCCTGCCCAGCGCGAAGGTGACAGGTGCCGCGATCGTGCCGGCGGGCGCGTTCCAGCCTCCCACCGCGGGCGGGCCACCGCCGGGCATTGGCGGGGGGCGCTATGGCAATCTGCCGGCCTTCTGCCGCGTCCGGCTGACCCTGACACCGACCGCAGATTCAGACATAAAATCCGAGGTATGGCTCCCGGCGAGCGGGTGGAACGGCAAGTACGTCGGGATCGGCAACGGCGTTTGGGCGGGCACGATCAGCTATGGCGAAGTGGCCGCCGCGCTGGCGCGGGGCTACGCGGTTGCCGCTACCGACACCGGCCACGTCGGCACCGGCATGAGCGGCGAATTCGCGGTCGGGCACCCGGAAAAGCTGGTCGATTTCGGCCACCGTGCGGTGCACGCGACGACCGTTACGGCCAAGCGGGTGATCGCGGCCTTCTATGGCAGCGGGCCCAAGCTGTCGTTGTGGAACTCATGCTCGACCGGCGGGCGCCAAGGACTGATGGAAGCGTATCGCTATCCAGCGGATTTCGACGCGATAAGCGCGATGGCGCCGGCCAACCCGATGACCGATCTGATGACCCAGTCGATGTGGGCCGGCTGGCAGCCGCAACGCGGCGTAGGGGCGGCCATCCCGGTCCCGGTGCTGGCCAGCGTCCATCGCGCCGCGGTCGCCCAGTGCGACAAGCTCGACGGCTTGGCCGACGGATTGATCGCCCAGCCGCTTGCGTGCAATTTCGATCCCGGCACTGTGTCTGGTATCACCGCCGCGCAGGCGGAAACGCTGCGCGCCATCTACCGCGGTCCGCCCGGGCTGCCCGGATGGCCGGTGGGTAGCGAAATGCAGATGGCGGTGGTCGCAGGTGGGCCGACGCCTTTCCCGGTCGCGCTTACCTATTTCGCGATGCTGGCGTTTCCAAACCGGCCGGCGTGGGATTGGAAAACCTTCGACTACACTCGC
Source organism: Croceibacterium sp. (assembly GCA_039927815.1). Lineage (GTDB taxonomy): Bacteria > Pseudomonadota > Alphaproteobacteria > Sphingomonadales > Sphingomonadaceae > Croceibacterium_A. The sequence goes on from JBDSUJ010000030.1 coordinate 1,583, forward strand.
GACGCGCGGGCTAGCCGAGCGTACGGCGCGGCCATCCTCGACGTGCCTGCGACCGGTTTGGCGCCGTTTTTCAAGCGCGGCGGCAAGCTGTTGATGAGCCATGGGTGGACCGATGGCCTGATCCCGGCGACCAACACCCTCCGCTTTTACAACGCGCTCACTCCCACCCTGACGCCGCGACAATCGAGCGGCCAGTATCGGTTGTTCATGGTTCCGGGCATGGATCATTGCGGCGGGGGCGAAGGCGCCAGCACATTCGATACGCTGGGCACAATCGACGCGTGGGCGACGACCGGCCGGGCACCCGAAATGATTGTCGCCACACGCGCGGCGACTGGTGCCGGGGGAATTCCGGGCGCACCGCCGCCCCCGCCGCGCGTGCCGATCTCGCGCCCGCTCTGTCCCTATCCGGCGTTTGCCCAGTACAACGGCGCGGGCGACTCCAATGACGCCGGCAGCTTCCGCTGTTTCGCCCCCGGCCCGCGAGCCATGCAAGCGGCCGGACGAACCTGACTCTGCCCGCGATAGACGATCGTTCGGCGTTGCGCGCGGCGTGCGCACCGGGCGTAGGTCTGTGCACCGTAGTCGGGATCGAAGGCAGCTTCTCGCGCCGTGTCGGCGCGCAACTAGCAGTCGGGCGTGACGGAGCGATCATCGGCAGCCTCGCCGATGGCTGCCTCGAGCGACAACTGGCGAGCGAGGTTGCGGGCGCCACCGGTCCGATTGTCAGGCGCTTCGGCGCTGGGAGCGAACTGATCGACTTCCGCCTGCCGTGCGGCAGCGGGCTCGACGTACTGATCGATCCGGCGCCCAATCATGACGCGTGCGCGGCGGCGGTCGCCCAACTTGCAGAGCGCGGCGCGGCAACACTGGGGTTGCCCTGCGGCGAGCTGCCTGAGCGCCGTTACATCCCCGCGCTGCGCCTGCAGGTATTCGGTGAGGGGCCCGAAGCTGACGCACTGGCGGGGCTGGCACAGGCCGCGGGGATCGCCGCCGAGGCCTGCCGCCAAGGCGGCCTGTCGCTCGGCCAGCCGCCCTCTCTGGCGGCACCCGATGCGTGGACCGCGGTGCTGCTGCTATTTCACGACCACGAATGGGAGCAGCCGATCCTCGAATGGGCGCTCGCCAGCCCGGCGTTCTACATCGGCGCGCAGGGCGGGTTCGAGGCGCGACGCGGGCGGATCGCGCGGCTGGCGGAGGCCTGCGTTGCAAAAGACCAGCTCGGCCGGGTCCGCTCACCGGTCGGCGTGATCCCGCGCAGTCGCGAGCCCGGCGTGCTGGCGCTGTCGGTGCTGGCGGAAATTGTCGGTGAATACGAAGCGCTCCACCCGCATGGCTGAACCGTTGGTCGCAGTGCTGGCGGCGGGGCGAGCCGAGCGCTTCGGCGGCGGCAAGCTCGCGGCATCGTGCGCCGGCAAGCCGCTTGGTCGGTGGGTGATCGAGGCGGCCGAGCGAGCGGGGCTGGGGCAGGGGCTGATCGTAACAGGATCCGAGGGTGCGAGCTATGCCCCGGGCTGGACTGCGCTGGTCAATCCCAATCCCGAGGTCGGCATCGGATCGTCGCTGGCACTGGCGGCGCGGCATGCGCTGGACGCCGGGGCTGGGTCACTACTGGTGCTGCTGGCCGATATGCCGCTGCTCGATGCGGGCTACCTTCAGAGGCTGGCGGCTGCCGCCGCGCCCGCTGCCACGCGGTATCCCAAGGGCCACGCGGGCGTTCCCGCGCTGTTCGACCGAGCGTTGCTCGAGCAGGCGTCCGCGCTGACTGGCGACCGGGGGATGGGCCCACTGCTGCGCGCGGCGACGCTGTTCGATGCCCCGGACGGTATGCTGGCGGATGTCGATACGGCCGCGGATTTGGCCAACGTTGTCCGGGTCATTCAACAGGCTCAGGCTCATCCTGAGAGTGTCGAAGGACGCGCTAAGCCCGCACCGTCACCGGATCGCTCGCGCGCTTGACGCTGATGCGCTCGATCAGCCCATCGCGCAGGGCGTACGTCACGATCACGCGCACCTCGATGTAATCGCCCTGGTTCAGCGCCCCGACCACAAAGTCCGGGGCATCGGCGATGGCGGTAAAGCGGCTGGTGGTGTCGCTGACGATCTCGCAGTCGCTGGCGGTGATCGCATGGACGGTCAGGCTTTCGCGTACGCGCTGGAACATCGCGGTGTAGAAATCGGCAATCGCCTGCTTGCCCTGCATCGGCGGGACCGAGCCGAGCAGCAGCTCGACATCGTCGGTGTAAAACCGCGTGTAGCGCTCGGGATCGCCGGCCGAGAACGCCGCGGTATAGGCACCATAAGCTGCCAGCTGGCTCGCATGCGGACCGAGCGGCGGCAGCGTGGTGACACCCTTGCCGGCGGGCCAGGTCATCGTCTTCAACCGCCAGATCTGGCCCTGATCGTTGAGGATGTAGTGGGCCAGGAACTTCACCGTCAGCGAATCGCCCGGGAGCAGCGGCTGAAAGGGGAAGTCGGGGCGCGGCCTGGTGGCGTGGAAATCCATATCGATTTCAGCGAACAGGTCACGGCCGTGCTGGACATAGGCGACGATGCGCGGACATTCGCGGACCCCGTCGTGCGCCCAGGTGAGGAAGCGGCGCATGCCTTCGTGGCCTTCAAACAGGCCGCCGCCGCTTTCCATCGCGCAGTCGGGCGCGAACCAGCGCTCGATCAGGCCGTGGTCGTCGCCGGTCAGGAAATCCGCGACATAGGCTTCGTAGTCGAAGGTCATTCGAGCTCCAGGATTACGGCGTCGGTGGGCAGGCTCTGGCCCGGCTCGGCGGCGACGGCTTTCACCGTGCCCGCCTTGTGAGCGCGGAGCACGTTTTCCATCTTCATCGCCTCGATGGTTGCGAGAGGCTGGCCAGCGTCGACCTTGTCGCCAACGCCGACCAACAACGCCGTAAGCAACCCCGGCATCGGGCTGAGCAGAAAGCGCGACAGGTCGGGCTCGGGCTTGTCGAGCATGTGCGCGGCAAGCTGGGCCACGCGCGGGCGCATGACTTGCATCCGGTGAGTCGCGCCTTGGGTGGCCAGGCGCCATTCGCGGCCGACACGGCGCGCGATCAGGCCGATTTCTCGCCCATTGCTGGTGGCAGCGGCGGTGCGGCGCCCCGGTTGCCAGTCGCACGTGGTTTCAATCCGCTGGCCGTCGACCATTGCGTGCCCGTCGCCGAGTGTGACCGCGAATGCGCGCTCTCCCGTGCTAACAATCCACTCGCGCACCGTTATCGGCGGTCCGTTGAGTTGCTTATCGGTGCGGTTGGCGCGCGCCTCGAGCGCGCATTCCATGCCCGCCGCCACCGCCGCGACGGCGCGCAGCAGATCCTCGGCGGCAGGCGCGCCCTGGAAGCCGTCGGGGAATTCCTCGGCGATGAACCCGGTGGTCAGCGCGCCGGCGCGGAAGCGCGGGTGCTGCATCAGCGCGCTGAGGAAATCGATGTTGTGGCCCGGCCCCTCGATCTCGAACCGATCGAGCGCGGCGACTTGCAGATCGGCCGCGCCCTCGCGGGTCGGCGCCCAGGTGATCAGCTTGGCGATCATCGGGTCATAGAACACGCTGACCTCGCCGCCCTCGGTCACGCCGTCGTCGATCCGCACGCCCGCCCGCTCTGCGGGCGGGTTGTAGCGCACCAGGCGCCCTGTGCTGGGCAGGAATCCGCGATAGGGGTCTTCGGAATAGACCCGGCTCTCGATCGCCCACCCGTTGATGCCGATGTCGGCTTGCGTGAACGGCAGGGGTTCGCCCGCGGCGACGCGGATCATCTGCTCGACCAGGTCGATCCCGGTGATTGCCTCAGTTACCGGGTGCTCGACCTGCAGCCGAGTGTTCATTTCGAGGAAGTAGAAGCTCTCGCCCGTCGGGTCGGCGCCGCTGACGATCAGCTCGACCGTGCCGGCGCTGTAGTATCCGACCGCCTTGGCCAGCGCGACCGCCTGTTCGCCCATCCGCTGTCGCATTTCGGGCGTGACGAACGGACTCGGCGCTTCCTCGATCACCTTCTGGTGGCGCCGCTGGATGCTGCACTCGCGCTCGTTCAGGTAGAGCAAGGTGCCGTGCTGGTCGCCGAGGAGCTGGATTTCGATATGGCGCGGGCTGTCGATGAACTTCTCGATGAACACCCGATCGTCGCCGAAGCTGGCCAGCCCCTCGCGCTGGGTTGCGGGGAAGCCTTCGCGCACTTCCGCCTCGTTCCACGCCAGCCGCATGCCCTTGCCGCCGCCCCCGGCGCTGGCCTTGAGCATCACGGGATAGCCGATCTCTTCCGCGATCCGCACCGCGTGGCCGGTATCGGCGATCTCGCCGACGAACCCCGGCACAACGTTGACCCCGGCGGCGAGCGCGAGCTTCTTGCTCTCAATCTTGTCGCCCATCGCCGCGATGGCGCTGGCCGGCGGACCGATGAAAGCGATGCCTTCAGCTTCCAGCGCCTCGACGAAGCTCGCCCGTTCGGACAGGAAGCCATAGCCTGGGTGCACCGCCTCGGCCCCGGTCGCCTTGCACGCGGCGATGATTTTGTCGGGCCGCAAGTAGCTTTCGGAGGCAGGCGAGGGCCCGATATGCACCGCCTCGTCCGCCATTTTGACGTGGGGCGAGCGCGCATCCGCATCCGAATAGACCGCCACCGTCGCAATCCCCATCCGCTGCGCAGTGCGGATCACCCGGCACGCGATCTCCCCGCGATTGGCGATGAGGACTTTGGCGAACATCACTCGCCCTCAGATGGAGACCGCGTGCGCCGCAGAAGTTCGCGTATGGCTCTGGTGGCCACGAAAAGGAGCAAACCCCAAGCGATCCAGCCACTGAGGTCGATCCAAGTACCGTACTTGTACAAGTGATTAGTCTCACCCGTGAAATGAGACCAAATGAGCGGCATCAACCCGAACACTGCGCTCATCGCGACCCAAAGTGCGGTCAGGATCAGCACAATCCCGACAACCCGAATGAAGGTTCGATTCACTCCGCTGCTTCCGGTGTGCAGACCCGCATCGGCTCCTCGCCCGCCAGTGGCACCAGCCCTAGCTTGGCGAACAGCGCGGCATCGGCATCGCCGCCCGCATTGGGCGTGGTCAGGAGCTTGTCGCCCGTAAAGATCGAGTTCGCGCCGGCCATGAAGCACAGCGCTTGAGTCGCCTCGCTCATGCTCTCGCGGCCGGCTGAGAGGCGGACCATGCTGCGCGGCATGGTGATCCGCGCCGCCGCCACGGTGCGGACGAATTCGATGTCGTCGATCTTTGCCAGCGGCGTGTCGGCCAGCATGTCGCCGAGCACGGTCCCGGCCACCGGTACCAGCGCGTTGACCGGCACGCTCTCGGGATGGTGCGGCAGGGTGGCGAGCGTGTGGATGAAGCCGACGCGGTCGGCACGGCTCTCGCCCATGCCGACGATCCCGCCGCTGCACACCGCGATCCCCGCCGCGCGCACGTGCGCCAGCGTGTCGAGCCGGTCCTGGAACGTGCGTGTGGTGATGACGCGCGCGTAATACTCGGGGCTGCTGTCGATGTTGTGGTTGTAATAGTCGAGGCCAGCTTCGGCGAGCTGCGCCGCTTGACGCGGTGTGAGCATCCCCAGCGTCATGCAGGTTTCCAGACCCATCGCCCGCACCCCGCGCACGATCTCGACCACCGCGGACATGTCGCGATCCTTGGGATTGCGCCACGCAGCGCCCATGCAGAATCGCTGGCTGCCGGCATCCTTGGCCTGCGCCGCGCGCTGGAGCACTTCCTGCACGTCCATCAGCTTGGTGGCCTCGACGCCGCTATCGGCCGTCACCGATTGCGCGCAGTGGCCGCAATCCTCCGGGCATCCGCCGGTCTTGATGCTAAGCAGCGTGCACAGCTGCACTTCGCCCGCGGCGTGGTGCGCGCGGTGGACCTCGGCTGCGCGGAACACGAGCTCGGTGAAAGGCAGGTCGAACAGCGCGGCGATCTCCGAGCGCGTCCAGTTCGACCTAACTTCGTCATGCTGAACTTGTTTCAGCATCTACCTCTCCCGTTGAACGTCCGCTCGTGGGGCGAAATGGACCCTGAAACAAGTTCAGGGTGACGAGAAGTACTGGCGCGTGCGTATTCGCGCAACTGTTCAGCAAAGAAGGGCGCGCCGCGACGCACCGCTTCCTCGGCCGGGATG
>JBDSUJ010000031.1:0-20965 GCA_039927815.1 Croceibacterium sp.
GGGTGCTGACCTTTGACCGCAATTCCTCGGTGTTCATTTCCAACACCAACCATGAAGAAAACCAGCCGGCGCATCTGACCTTGAAAGACGCGTCGGTGCCGGTGGTGATCAACCTGAAGCGCTTTGGCGGGCCGGAGGCGCGGTACTGCCCGGCGGGGGTGTACGAGTTCATTGGGGTAGAGGAAGGGGAGCCGCGCCTGCAGATCAACGCGCAGAACTGCGTCCACTGCAAAACCTGCGACATAAAGGATCCGTTGCAGAACATTGAATGGGTCACGCCCGAAGGCGGTGGCGGCCCCAATTATCCGAACATGTGAATGGCGCTGACGGAGACCGCTTACGCCAAGATCAACCTCGCGCTCCACGTGCGTGGGCGGCGCGAGGACGGCTATCACGAGATCGAGACCTTGTTCGCGTTCGTCGACGGTGGCGATCGGCTGAGCGCGTTGTCGTCGGCGGAAGACAAGCTGCGAACCGTTGGTGAATTTGCCGATCAACTATCTGATCCGTTTGATAATATCGTGGCAAAGGCCCTGGCGACGCTGCCGCGCCGCGACGGGTTGGCGATAACGCTTGAGAAAAACCTGCCGGTGGCGGCCGGGCTGGGCGGCGGTTCGGCGGATGCCGGGGCGGTGTTCCGTCTGGTGCGCGAGGCGCACGGCTTGCCGGGCGACTGGCGGGAGCGCGCTGCGCGGCTCGGCGCCGATGTCCCGGCCTGTGTCGAAAGCGAGGCCTGCGTTGGACGGGGCACCGGGACGGAACTCGAAACCATCGAAAACGACCTCGCGGGGAGGTCGATCCTGCTGGTCAATCCGCGCGCGCCGCTGGCGACGGGCCGGGTGTTCGCCGCATGGGACGGGATTGATCGCGGCCCGCTGCCCGACGGGCCGGTATCGTACGTTGCGCGCGAAGGGCGCAACGACCTCGCGGGACCGGCGATGGCGCTTTGTCCGGCGGTTGCCGAAGTTCTGCGCGCGCTGCGCGAATTGCCCGCCGACCTGGTCCGCATGACTGGGTCGGGCGCGACCTGTTACGCCCTGTTCAGCCGTCATGACGTCATGCTTGAAGCGGCGCGAGCGCTCGCGCTCAGCCACGCCAACTGGTGGCAGATGACGGGCCGGCTGCGATGACCGACGCGCCCTTCAGGGTAGTCGGCAAACCGCGCTTCGGCGGGATACTGGTCGTCTCCGACCACGCCTCCAATCGGGTGCCCGACGGCATCGATCTGGGCATCGATCCGGAGCTGCTCCAACAGCATGTGGCGATCGACATCGGCGTCGCCGCGGTGGCCGAACGGATGGCGGCGCGGCCGGGCGTGGCCGCCTTCCTCGGCGATGTCAGCCGCCTGGTATGCGACTTCAACCGCGAGGAAAGCGCGCAGACGGTCGTGCCCGCCTCCAGCGATGGGCATGTGATTAAAGGCAACGCGCTTGACGAAGCGGTACGCGAGCAGCGGTTGGCGCGGTTTTACCGGCCGTTTCATAGTGCCTTGGCGAACTTGCTGGAGGCGGCGCCGCCGGCGCTGATCGTATCGCTGCACAGCTTCACACCTCGTCTCAAGAGCCGCCCCGAAGAGCTTAGGCCATGGCATGTCGGCGTGCTGTACAATCACGACGAGCGTGCGGCGCGGATAGCCATTTCGCTGTTGCGGGCCAAGGGGCTGACAGTCGGCGACCAGCAGCCCTATTCGGGCACGGAGCTCAATGCGACCATGGACCGCCACGCCGAGGCCGAGGGGCGCCCGTACCTCGGCATCGAAGTACGCCAGGATCTTATCTGCGACGAGCCGGGGCAGGCCCTGTGGGCCGAGCGGCTGGCGCGGGTGGCGAATGAAGTTGCGCTCAAGGTGCAGTGAGGGCAGGGCGCGGAGCCTGATCCAGCCCTATCCGGACACCCAGATGACCGCGCGTTTCGACAAGTCCCGCCTGCCCAGCCGCCACGTTTCGGTCGGCCCCGAACGGGCCCCGCACCGCAGCTATTACTATGCGATGGGCCTGACCGAGGAAGAGATCGCGCGTCCGTTCGTGGCGATCGCCAGCGCGGGCAACGACAGCGCGCCCTGCAACACCACGCTCGACGCGCAGGCCGACGCTGCGCGCAAAGGTGTCGAGATGGGCGGGGGCATGCCGCGGCGGTTCAATACCATCACCGTGACCGACGGCATCGCCATGGGCCACCAGGGGATGAAAAGCTCGCTGGCAAGTCGCGAAGTGATCGCGGATTCGATCGAGCTGTCGGTGCGCGGTCATTGCTATGACGCGCTGGTCGGGTTCGCCGGGTGCGACAAAAGCCTGCCCGGGATGATGATGGCGATGTTGCGCCTCAATGTGCCCTCGATCTTCGTTTATGGCGGGTCGATCCTGCCAGGTCGCTACCATGGCAAGGACGTGACCGTGGTCGATGTGTTCGAAGTGGTCGGGCGCTATGCCGCCGGTGCTTGCCCGTTGAGCGAAGTTCACGAGCTCGAGAAAGTCGCCTGCCCGGGCCACGGCGCGTGCGGTGGACAGTACACCGCCAACACCATGGCCTGCGTGGGCGAAGCGATAGGTTTATCGTTGCCGAACAGCAATATGGTTCCGGCGCCTTATAGTTCGCGTGAGCAAATTGCGGTGGCCGCCGGGGCGCAAGTGATGGAACTGCTGGCAGCGAACCTCCGCCCGCGCGACATCTGCACCCACGATGCGTTCGTGAACGCCGCGCGGATCGTCGCGGCGACCGGCGGTTCGACCAACGGGGCCCTGCATTTGCCCGCGATGGCACACGAATGCGGTATCGCCTTCGACTTGTTCGACGTGGCCGAGATTTTCAAATCGACGCCGTATTGCGCGGATCTCAAGCCCGGCGGCAAGTATGTCGCCAAGGACATGTACGAGGCCGGCGGCGTCTACATGCTGATGAAGACCCTGCTCGCCGAAGGGCTGTTGCACGGCCATTGCATGACCGTGACCGGCAAGACGCTGGCCGAGAACATCGACCAGGTCACCTGGAACCCCGACCAGAATGTGATCTACGACGCGAAGACCCCGATCACGCCGACCGGGGGGGTGGTGGGCCTGCGCGGCTCGCTCGCTCCGGACGGTGCGATCGTCAAGGTCGCGGGGATGCATCGGCTGCAGTTCGAAGGTCCGGCCCGCTGTTTTGATTGCGAGGAAGATGCGTTCCAAGCCGTCGAGAAGCGCGAGATTCGCGAGGGCGAGGTGATCGTCATCCGCTATGAGGGGCCCAAGGGCGGCCCGGGCATGCGCGAAATGCTCTCGACCACCGCCGCTCTCTACGGCCTGGGCATGGGCGAGAAAGTCGCGCTCATCACCGATGGGCGCTTTTCCGGCGGCACGCGCGGGTTCTGCATCGGCCATGTCGGGCCCGAGGCGGCTGACGGCGGGCCTATCGCGCTGGTCGAAAACGGCGATGTGATCCGCATTGACGCCGAAGCCGGCACGATCGATCTTATGATCGACGACGCCGTGTGGGCTGAGCGGCGGGCGAGCTGGACGCCGCGGACCAACGATTACCAGTCGGGCGCGCTATGGCGATACGCGCAGAATGTCGGCCCCGCCGCCAAGGGCGCCGTGACGCATCCCGGAGCTTCCGCCGAGACTCATGTCTACGCGGATATTTAACACGCTCGCCCTGATGCTGGTGGCGGGGTGCGGGCGCCAGACCGCCGATGCATATCCTGTCGCCGCGCAGGCGGCCGGCGATGCGATCGATTGCGCGCTCGCCGGCTCCGCTGGTTTCAGTCACGACTGCACGGTTGAGCGCGTGAAGGCCGACAGCGGCCTGCAGCTGGTGGTGCGGCACCCCGACGGCGGGTTTCGCCGATTCGAGGTGCTGACCGATGGACGCGGGCTCGCCACCGCGGACGGGGCGCAGGCGGCGAAAGTCACGGTTCGCGACGGTGGGATCGAAGTCTCGGTCGGCACCGATCGGTACCGGTTTCCCGCGACGATCGTGAATCATGACAGCCGCTGATCAGGTTCTGAGCGTTGCGCAGATGCGCGCCGCCGAGCAGGCGCTGATCGACGCCGGCGCAACGGCCGGCGGCCTGATGGACCGCGCCGGCGCGGGCGTCGCCGAGTGGGTGTGGCGCGTCGCTGCCGGACGGGCAGTCACCGTGCTGTGCGGGCCCGGCAACAACGGCGGCGACGGCTATGTCGCCGCGCGCGAACTTTTGCGGCGGGGCGCGGATGTGACAGTGATCGCCGCGGCCGAGCCGGCAACGACTGCTGCCATTGCCGCGCGCCAATCCTATAGTGGTGCGCTGGCAGGGGAGGCCCGGGGCGCCGTTCTGGTCGACTGCCTGTTCGGCAGCGGCCTGACTCGCGCGCTGACGGACGAACACGCCGCGCTGTTGCGCGCGCTGGCATCCCACCACGGCCTGCACATCGCGGTCGATGTCCCGAGCGGCATCGATGCCGACACGGGCCGGGCTGTCAGCGAGGGCCTGCCCGACTATCACCTGACCCTGGCGCTCGGCGCGTACAAGCCGGCGCATGGCCTGATGCCGGCGATCGACGCGATGGGCGACGTCCGCCTGATTACGCTCGGTCTTACCGCGGTTGCGGGCGCGGCGCGGATCATGCGCCGCCCCGGCCTCGATGCGCCGGCCGCCGACGCGCACAAGTATTCGCGCGGCCTGGTCCTGGTGGTCGAGGGGGTGATGCCGGGCGCGGCGCGACTGGCGTGCGCGGGCGCGTTGCATGCGGGCGCGGGATCCGTGCGCTTGTCGAGCGAACGCCTCGACGCGCACAGCCCGCCCGATGTCGTAGTGGGAGCGGTGCCGCTTGCGGCGATACTTAGTGACGCGCGGATCGGGGCGGTCGTGGCAGGGCCAGGGCTCGGACTCGGGGATTCGGCGCGGGCGCGGCTCCGGGCCGTGCTTGCGGCGGGTCGGGCCTGCGTCATCGATGCCGATGCGCTGCGGCTGCTCGATCGCGCGGCGCTGGCGCGGGTTTCGGTGCCGCTGATCCTCACCCCGCATGCCGGCGAGATGGAAGCGCTTGCGACTAACTTCGCACTCACCACCACTGGCAAAGTCGATCAGGCCCGCGAACTGGCCGCGATGACGCGGGCTGTGGTCGTGTCCAAAGGCGCGGATACGGTGATCGCGTCGCCCGGGGGGCAAGTGGTGTTCGCCCGCGCTCCGACCAGCTGGCTGTCGGTCGGCGGCAGCGGCGACGTGCTGTCGGGGATCGCCGCCGCGCGGCTGGCGTGGAGCTGCGATCCTTTCCGCGCCGCGTGCGAAGCGGTCTGGCTCCATGGCGAGGCCGGATGGCTGTCCAGTCCGGCATTCACAGCGAGCGAACTGGCCGAGCGCGTGTCTGCGGCCTACGCCGCCTGCCTGTGAGCGAGACTGTCATCCGCGTCGCGGCGAAAGGCGACGGCGTCACCGAATCGGGCCGTCATGTCGCCCTCGCTGCGCCCGGCGATGTGTTGGCGATCGACGGTGGGATTCTGCCGGGGCCGCATCACGCTGTGCCGCCGTGCCGCCACTTCCCGCGCTGCGGCGGATGCCAGCTGCAGCATCTCGACGAGATAACGCTGGCGGGCTTCGTCCACGATCGAGTCGTCAATGCCGCGCACGGGCAGGGGCTTGAACCCGAAGCTGTGGCGGCAACGTACTTGTCACCGCCCAACACCCGGCGGCGCGCCACGCTGCGCGCGGTCAACGGCGGCGGCGCGCCGTTGATCGGATTCAACGAGCAAGGCACGCACAAAGTCGTCGACATGCGCGAATGCCACGTGCTGCACCCAGCCCTGTTTGCGCAGGTGGCGCCGCTGCGAGCCCTGCTCGCGTCGCACACCGGGCGCTACGCGGGCGAGTTGACCCTGACGCTAGCGGATCAAGGCGTCGACTGCGGCATCAAGGGCGTGGCGTTCGAAGGGCTGGAGGCGATGGAGGCGCTGCTCGAGTTTTGCCGCCGACAGGGCCTGGCGCGGCTGACGTTGGACCAGGGTTACGGCGCGGAAGCGCTATGGGAGCCCGAGCCGGTCACGGTGACCCTGGCGGGCGCGGCGGTGGATTTCCCCTCGGGGGCCTTCCTGCAAGCGACCGCCGATGGTGAGGCTGCGCTGGTGTCCGCAGCCACCAGCTGGCTCGCAGGATCGGCGCGCACCGCCGATCTGTTTGCCGGGCTCGGTACTTTCGCGTTCGCCTTGGCGGGATCGAGCAAAGTGCTCGCGGCCGAGGCCTCGCGGGAGGTGCATCTGGCCAGCCGCGGTGCCGCGGGACGGGCACAATCGCCGATCGAGACGGTCCACCGCGACTTGTTCCGCAATCCCTTGCGCGCCGAAGACCTGCGCGGCCTCGACGGTGTGGTGCTCGATCCTCCGCGCGCCGGGGCGCGCGAGCAAGTGCTGCAACTGGCAGAAAGTGAGGTGCCGCGGATCGTCTATGTCAGCTGCAATCCGTCGAGCTGGGCGCGCGACGGGCGTATTCTGGCCGATGCCGGTTATCGCCTCGCCGAGCTGAACCCGGTCGGGCAGTTCCGATGGTCAAGCCACGTCGAGCTCGCCAGCCTGTTTGTCCGCTAGGGCGGAGACCAGTTGATCGAACAGCCACTGGCGGGCGGCGGGTTCGACGAAAGCATGGCTCGCCTCCGGACAATGCCGCAGGCGGGTGTCGCCCGCGTCCCAACACGACTGGAACGCCTGCGCGGTGCGGTCGCGCCCCGCCAGCAAGACCCATGCCGGCCCGTCGAACGCATCCAGCCCCTCAGCCATTTCCTGCGCGAGCATTGAGGGAGCTGCGCGCACCGCGGTGGCGCGGATCAGCCCGCGCGCTAGCTTGCCAAGTGAGACGCCGCCCCGTGCCAGCCTGAGCCATTCGCGCGGGTCCTTGAGTTTGGCGGCGTAGCGCGCGCGGATGGCCGCGGGTGGAATCTCCTCAGTGGCGTCGTCGAAAGTCCACGGGTTGGCGAGCACCACCGCGTCGCAGCCGCAACCTCGCCCCAGCATCAGCGCGCTCGCGGCATCGCAATTGCCGAAACCGGCCACACGGTCGAGCTGCGGCTGCTCGCGCTGGAAGGCCGTGAGCGCCGCGGCGATATCGGCGCCGCTGTTGCGAAAACCCAGGTTGGCGCCCTCGCTGTCACCGACCCCGCGCCGGTCGAATCGCAGCACCGGGTAACCGGCCTCGGACAGGCGCGCCGCGAGGTGCGCTTGCCCGGCAAAGGCGCCACAGCGGACCTCGTTGCCGCCGCCGATCCACAACAAACCCGACCGCCGGAACCCTGCATCCAGTGTTGCCGCAAGCTGCGAGCCATCGCAGTCGAACATGAAGTGGCGGCGCGTCATGCGAGAGCCGCTCCGATGAGCGACGCGAGCCTGGCGGCCTGCGCGGGGTTGTGATCGGGCTCGACGCGCAGCCACAGGCCGGGCCCGCCGACATCACTCTGGGTAATTTCTGTGATCGACGCGCCGCCGGCTGGTTCGGCCGTTTCGAGGTCCGCGATCATCTGGGGCCCCAGGTGATACCCGGCCAGCTCGAGCCCGTCGCGCCGCCCCTGGCTCGCCAAACGTTCGCTGCTCTCGGGCCGACCGGATTCCTTGCTCGCGATCACGCGAGCGCGAAGCAGGCCACGCAGGACCGAAGCGCCGATAACCGGAGCATAACGGATAACGGGCAGCATCGGCGGTAGGCACAGCGCGCCGCCCCGGATCGACACCGCCGCGGTGGCTCCAAAATGGTGTGCCGCGGCCTCCGCCGCGAGGAGCCAGCTGGCGAGCGATTGACCTTCGAGTGCGGCCAGGCTCTCGTTACACCCTGGTAGGTCGGGCAGGAACCCGTCGATCCCGACGACGTCGAGCGCGCGCAGGACCTCGATGGTGAAGTGGCGCAGCTTGTTCGCTTCATCGAACAGCGCGGGCAGCACCAGCACTCGGTGCGCGCGGCGCCGGTCGAAGCCGACCGCGTATTCCTTGCCCCCCGCGGGACTCGGGTACCCAGCGATCACCGGCCGCGCTTGGACTCGACGAAAGCGAGCAGCGCGCCGTAAGTCTCGAGCATCTCGCCGTCGACTTCATCGTCCTCGATCACGATATGCAGCCGGTCCTCGATCTCGGTCAGCAGGCCGGCGACCGCCATCGAATCGAGTTCCGGCAAATGGCCGAACAGGCCGGTGGTGGCTGTGAAGGCCGCGACCCGTTCGGCCGGCAGGCCAAGCACGTCCTGGACCACCGCGCGCAACGTGTGGTCGGTCTGGTTGGTCATCGCGGAATGGCCGTGCATGCGTGCGTCCCTGTTCGGCCCCCGCACTAGGGGCGCGGGGCGCGGGAGACAAGCTGCCGGAGCAGCGCCTTGCCCATCGCCGGCCAGTTGCGCGGCCGCCCTGGACGCCAGCAGGTGAGGAGATAGCGCAGCCGCACCTGTTCCATCCAGTCGCGTTTGTAGGGATCGTCGCCGGTGCCGAAATCGACCAGCGCCACCCGATCGCGGTCGATCACGTGCTCGAACAGTGCCGCGCTGAGCGTGGTGCCGGCGCTCAGCGGTGTGGCGCTTTCGCGGTGCGCAAGCTTGTGGATGTAAGCGGTGCCGTGCTCGACCGTCCAGAACTGCGCTGCGACCACTTCGCCATCATGCCGCGCAAGTCCCAGCCGCAGCCGACCCGCTGCGCCTTCGGCTTGCGCGAACCGGCGCAGCAGCATCCGATCGCCTTCGTCGGGTTTCCAGCTTTCGCCGTAGACCGCTTCGTATGCGCGCCATGCTTCGGCGTCGAACCGCGTCAGGATTTCGATCGCAACCTTCTTGGACTTGCGCTTGAGCGTGGTCCGCAACGCGCCGGGGCGCGCGGCAAGATAGGCCTCGAAGCCGCGGCCTGCGACGGGCAGCACATGGTTGGTGTCGCTGGCTTCGCGGACCACGATCCACCCCGCCGAACGAAATGCCCGTTCCAGCCGAGTAGCGGTGCCGTCTTCGTCAGGCAGCTTGTCGAGCACGATGCGCCCGGCCCGCCGAGGCAGGTCTCGCGCCAGGTTCGCCAGCAATTCGACGCGCTGCGCCTGGGCGGTGGCGAGATCCTGCCACGTGAATGCGTACCAGTTGCTGAGCGACGTGAGACCTTCGCAGTTCGCGGTTAGCGGCAGGACGACGGCTTCGGCACCATCGCGCGCGACCGCCAGTTCGGGTCGGGCGCCGGCGCGTTCGAGCATCCCGAACCACTCCGCGCGGGCGAACGGACTGGTGCCCGCGAAGGACAGGCCTTGCAGATCGTTAACCGTGTCGTGATAGCTGATCGTCGTCACTTCCGCCGCTCATCCTTCGAAAGCTCATGCCGACCGCGCTCGATCCCGTCCCGCAGCCGCTTGACCACCTCGCGCTGTGCGGCGACGATGCCGCGCCCGCGCTCGTGGTGCGCGGGGAGACGCTTAGCTGGAAGGATTTAAGAACCCGTGTCGCGGGGCTGGCCGGCTGGCTCAAACAGCAAATGCCCGAGCCGGGCGCCAGGGTGGCGAGTTGGGCCGCCAAGGGCGAGCTGACCTGCCTGCTGCCGCTGGCAGCCGCGCGGGCCGGCCTCATCCACGTGCCGATCAACCCTCTGCTCAAGCGAGCGCAAGTGGCGCACATTTTAGCCGACAGCTGTGCATCGCTGTTGATCGGCACGGAAGCACGCCTGGCGACGCTCGAGCCGGGCGACTTGCCACCAGGCTGCATCACGGTGGAAGAGATCGAACAGACCAGCGGCATCGCGTTACCGCCCTCATCGGTGGACCCTGAGGCATTGGCGGCGATCCTGTACACCAGTGGATCGACCGGTTTACCCAAGGGCGTGATGTTGAGCCATGCCAACATGTGGCTCGGCGCGGTCAGCGTGGCCCACTACCTCGGTCTTGAAAGTGACGACGTCGTGTTGGCAGTGCTGCCGCTGAGCTTCGACTACGGCCAGAACCAATTGCTGTCGGCGTGGCGGGCTGGGGCCTGCGCGGTCCCACTCGATTACCTGACACCGCGCGATGTCATCAAGGCGTGCGAGCGCCACGGCGTCACCACGCTCGCCGCTGTGCCGCCGCTGTGGATTCAGCTGGCCGAGCAGGACTGGCCCGCTGGCGCCACGGCCCCGGTGCGGCGGCTGACCAACAGCGGCGGCGCGCTGACCGTCGATCTGGTGCGCAAGTTGCGCGGCCTGTTCCCCGCGGCGCGGCTGTTCCCGATGTACGGTCTGACCGAAGCGTTTCGCTCAACTTATCTCGATCCCGGACTGGTTGACACGCATCCGACGTCAATGGGGACCGCGATACCCTTCGCTGAGATACTGGTGGTCGATCACGACGGCCGGGCGGCGGCGACGAACGACGAAGGTGAACTGGTCCATTGCGGGCCGCTGGTGGCGCACGGTTACTGGCGCGATGCGGCGCGCACGGCGGAGCGGTTCAGGCCGGCCCCGTCGTTCTCTCGATACGGCGGGACGGCAGTCTGGTCAGGTGACCGCGTTCGGCGTGACCATGACGAGCTGCTGTATTTTGTCGGGCGGCGCGATGCGATGATCAAGAGCGCGGGCAACCGGATCAGCCCGCAGGAAATCGAGGCGGCGGCGCTTGCAACCGGGTTGGTTAGCGAAGCGGCGGCGCTCGGCGTGCCCGACGAACGGCTCGGGCAGGCGATCCACCTGGTCGTGCGCGGATCTGGCGATGAGGCGGACCTGCGGACCGCGCTCAAGCGCGAATTGCCCGGTTTCATGCAACCGCACGCAATACGTTGGGTTGATCGGATGCCCCTAAATCCCAACGGCAAGATCGACCGCGCGGCGCTACAGGCAGAGGCGGCATGAAACCACTCGGGCCGATTCCCGACGGCTATGCCTCAATCGATGGCGAACTGGCCATCGCCGGGCGCAAGTTCAGCGAGATAGCGGGGGAAATCGACACTCCGCTATTCGCCTATTCACGGGCCTTGATCGAGCGACGGGTCGCGCACTTGCGTGACGCCATGCCGCCTCAGCTCAAGCTACATTATGCCGTAAAAGCAAATCCCTATCGACCTATTCTCGAATTGATGAGAGATATGACCGATGGCTTTGACATCGCGTCTTCGGGCGAGCTGAAGCTGGCGCTGGCGGCGGGCCAGGCGCCGCGCTTGATCAGTTTCGCCGGCCCGGGCAAGCGTGATTCGGAGATCCAACTGGCGATCACGCACGGGGTCACGCTCAACCTCGAGTCCGCTGCGGAAGCGCGCCGCGCGCTGGCGATTGGCGAGCGGCTGGGCGAGACGCCCCGGCTGGCGATCAGGGTCAATCCGGACTTCGAGCTACGCGGGTCGGGCATGAAGATGGGTGGCGGGGCCAAGCCCTTCGGGATCGACGAAGAGCACGTGCCGGCGCTGGCCCGCGAGTTGATAGGCGCCGGGGCGGAGTGGCGCGGGCTGCACATCTTCGCCGGCAGTCAGGCGCTCGATGCCGAGGCGATTGCCGAGACGCAAGCGAACGTGCTCGCGCTCGCCGCCAATCTGACCGCGCGGATCGGGGCGCCGCTGCCGCACCTCAACATGGGCGGAGGCTTCGGTATCCCCTATTTCAATGGCGACCGGCCGCTCGACATCGCGTTCGTCGGTGACCGCCTGGCGGAGCAGTTTGCCGAATTGCCAGCGGACTTGGCCGGGACCGAGTTCGCCATCGAGCTTGGCCGTTATCTCGTCGGGGAAGCCGGAGTGTATCTGGCGACAATCCTCGACCGCAAGGAAAGCCACGGCCAAGTCTATCTGGTAACCGACGGCGGGCTCCACCACCAACTGGCGGCGTCGGGCAACTTCGGCACCGTCGTGCGCCGCAACTACCCGGCGGCCATCGCCAGCAAGTTCGGCGCGCTCGCGGTCGAGGAAGCGTCGATTGTCGGGTGCTTGTGCACCCCGCTCGACCGCTTAGCCGATCAGGTACTGTTGCCGCGCGCCGACGTCGGCGACGTGGTCGCGATGTTTTGCGCCGGGGCCTATGGCGCCACGGCCTCGCCAAGCGCCTTTCTCGGCCACCCACCAGCACGCGAAATCCTGATTTAGGACATCGCCGGCAGCTGTCCCGGAGCGGGACGGCGCGCCCGAAACCCGCGATTTCGCGCGCTTTATGGCGTCAAGGCTAACGGGATGTTCACGCTTTTCCACGACAAAGCGCCCCGGATCCACGGTGCCGTCCACCAGGTCGGCGCTGCCTATTCGCGAAGGACGCCTGCGATGCGACTGTCTCTATTTGCCCGCACTCTGGCCGGAGCCGCGCTTGCCGGCGTAACGCTGGCGGGGTGTGCGACGGGTACCGGGCCGCAGCTCGCCCCCGCCAATTTCGTCGCCACGCAGGAAGGTCCGGGCGAGGAATACGTCATCGGCCCGCTCGATCAGCTGACCATTCACGTATGGCGCAACGACGAGCTCGGCGCCAAAGTCCAGGTCAGGCCCGACGGCCGCATAACCACGCCGTTGGTCGCGGACATGCCGGCAGTCGGCAAGACCCCGACGATGCTGTCGGAAGACATCCGCCTGGCCCTGTCGCAATACATCGCGGAGCCGCTGGTGACGGTGATCGTCGACCAGTTCTCGGGCACTTTCAGCCAACAAATTCGCGTCGTCGGCGCGACCGAGAAGCCGGCGTCGTTGCCGTATCGCGCCAACATGACGATCCTCGACGCGATGATCGCGGTCGGCGGTCTGAGCGAATTCGCCTCGGGTAACCGCGCCAAGCTGGTCCGCTTCGACAAGACCATGGGCCACCAGCGCGAGTTCGCGGTCCGGCTGGCCGACCTGCTCCGCAAGGGCGATACGCGCGCCAACGTCATGCTGATGCCCGGCGATGTCATCATCATTCCGGAGAGCATGTTCTAGTGAGCGCGGTGTTCGAAGACCTGCGCGCGGCACTGTGGACCGTGTGGAACCGGCGCTGGCTGGCGCTGGCGGTGGCTTGGGGCGTTTGCCTCGCGGGCTGGCTCGGCGTGGCGTTCTTCCCCAATACTTATGAATCGCAGGCTCGCCTGTTCGTGCAGCTCGACGACGTGCTGGCCGACCAGATCGGTATCGGCGCGGGCAGCCGCGAAAAAGGGATCGAGCGCGTCCGCCAAACCCTGACCAGCTCGGTCAACATGGAAAAAGTCGTCCGCTCGACCCGTATCGGCCAGGAAGTTTCCACCCCGGCGCAGATGCAGGAAGCGATCGAGACGCTGGTCAAGAACGTCAAGGTGGTGGGCGAGCAGAAGGACCTGTTCACGATCACCGCGCGTAGCGGCCGCTCGGACTTGTCCGACGGCGCCAATGCGCAACTGTCGCAAGACATCGCCCAGCGGATGATCGACATTTTCCGCGAGGAAAACCTCGGCGGGACGCGCGGCGAGATGCGCGAGACGCTCGACTTTCTCGACCAGCAGCTGGCCTCGCGCCAGAAGCAGCTCGAGGACGCCGAACAACGCCGCCTGACATTCGAATCGGCGCATCCCGAACTGATCGGCGGCTCGCAGACGATGATGACTCAGATGTCGCAAAGCCGCGCCGAACTGCGCAGCGTCGAGGCCGACCTGGCTGCGGCGCAGAGTGCGCTCGCGGCGCTCCAAGGCCAGCTCGCCGGCACGCCACGCTCGCTGGCCGTTGCCGGTGACGGCGGTCCGCGCACTGCGCTGGCACAAGCGGAAGCCAACTTTTCGGCGATGCAATCGCGCGGCCTCACTGACAGCCATCCCGACATGGTCGCGGCCAGGAAGCAGATCGTCAGCCTGCGCGCTCAGGCGCAGGGGCCCAATGCGGGCACCGGAGGGACTCCCAATCCGGCTTACTCCTCGCTCCAGGCGATGCTCGTCGAGCGCCAGGCCAATGTTCAGTCGCTTCAGTCGCGCGCGGTCGCGCTGCGCTCGGAAATCGCCTCGATCAGCGCCGGTCAGGCGCAAGAGCCGGGCGCGTCGGCGGAAGCCCAGCGGATCAGCCGCGATTACGAAGTGCTGCGCGTGCAATACGACAAACTTTTGCAGAACCGCGAAGAGCTGCGGCTGCGCGGTCAGGTTGAGACCGAGCGTAGCGCGATCAAGTTCGAAGTGGTCGATCCGCCGACGCTGCCGCGCGTCCCGGCGGCGCCCAACCGTCCGCTACTGCTGTTTGGGGTCCTGTTCCTCGGGCTGGCCGCCGGCGCGGCGACCGCGTGGGCCGTGGGCCAGCTGAAATCGACTTTTGCCACCGCGGCCAAGCTCGAGCGGACATTCGACCTGCCGGTCATCGGTACGGTGTCGCACATTCTGACCGAACCGGCCCGCACGCTCCGCCGGCAACGCATGAAGCTGTTCGCCGCCGCTAGCGGCGGGCTGGGCGTGATGTTCATCGTGCTGATGGGCACCGAGTTCATCCAGCGGGGGATCGGCGCATGACTGAGCAGACTCGCATCCCGCTGCCCGGCAAACGCTCGCTGTTCGAGCGTGCCGAGGACGTGCTCGGGGCAGGGCAGTTCCAGCCCGCGCCCGTACCTCACGAACTGGCCGCGGCGAGCAATCGGCGCGTGACCAAGACCGTGCGCAAGGCGATGATGGTCGAAGAAACGGTCGAGCGCGACGAGCCCGAGGCGGTGCCAGGGTTGAATGTTGAGCCGTCGGCGTCGCCGGCGTCTGTTCCGATCGCTTCGGTTGCCGAGCCCCGCGCGGTCGCACAGGCGCGCGTCCAGTTTTGCGGGCCCCGCGTCGCGATCGACCGCCCGACCTTGCGGAACCACGGCCTGCTTGAGCCCGATACGGCGGTCACTACCTTGCTGGAGGAATTCCGGCTGGTGAAGCGGCAGTTGCTTCAGGGCATGCGCGGCGCGCACGGCGCGGGTGCCCAGCGCGTGCTGGTGTGTTCGCCCCTGCCGGGCGAAGGCAAGACCTTCTGTGCCATCAACCTGGCGCTGGCTCTGGCGGCGGAGCGCGACAGCGAGGTTGTGCTGGTCGACGCCGATTTCGCCAAGCCGTCGGTCCCCGCCATGCTCGGTTTCGACGCGGGCGCCGGTCTGATGGATGCGCTCGCCGATACCGGCGTCGCGGTCGAGGACTGCGTGCTCGCGACCGATGTCGCCGGGCTGTATGTTTTGCCTGCGGGGAGGTCGACGGCGCATGACGGCGAATATCTCGCCAGCGGCCGGACCCGCGAAGTGCTGGCGCGGCTGACCCAGGGAGCCCCCGACCGCATCGTGATCTTCGATTCGCCTCCGGCGCTGGCGGCATCGCCGGCGTCCGAGTTGGCCGGTCACGTCGGCCAGGCCCTGGTCGTATGCCGCGCTGATCGCACGGGAATGAGCGCGCTCGAGGATGCGCTGTCGCTGCTGTCGGCGTGCCCGGACATCAAGTTGCTGCTCAACGCCGCCAACTTCAGCCCGAGCGGACGCCGCTTCGGGACTTACTACGGATACGGGGGGTGACCGTGAAGAACACCGCACTTCGCGTTTTGCCGCTGCTCGCCGCCTGCGCGTGGCCGGGAGCAGGTCACGCGCAAGATACCAAAGCTCACGGCGATAAGCCCGACAGTGGCCGCCACCACGTCAGATCCGGCAAGGTCCAGGTCACGCCGTATATCGAAGTCGGACAGGTATTTTCGGCTCAGCTCAGTCCCGTGGACGATGTCGTAACCTACAGTTCCGTCGCGGCAGGCGTCGACGCGTCGATTACCGGGCGCAACAGCGCCGCGTCGGCCTCGGTGCGCTACGAACGGCGATTTGGGTGGGACGGCAATGCCCGGGACGGCGATGCCGTGAGCGGCGTGGCCCGCGCGTCGATCGC
Organism: Croceibacterium sp.; assembly: GCA_039927815.1. GTDB lineage: Bacteria > Pseudomonadota > Alphaproteobacteria > Sphingomonadales > Sphingomonadaceae > Croceibacterium_A. The sequence continues at coordinate 15,697 of JBDSUJ010000031.1, forward strand.
CATCGCGCCGCACGCGGTGACACTCGAAGCCGGCGCATTGGCCCAGCGGACCAGCGTGCAAGGCAATGGCTCGGCGACCCTGGGTGGCCTGATCGGCAACGATTCGTCGAGCAGCCAGATTTACGCCGGTTATGTCGGGCCATCGGTCCACACCATGGCGGGCGACGTGGAAGTCGAAGGCCATTACCGGTTCGGCTACACGCGCGTTGAAGAACCGAACGCGCTGGTAACCGCACCCGGCGGCCGGCCCGCCGATATATTCGACGAGAGCACGGCGCATGTCGGATACGTGCGGGCCGGGGTCCGCCCGAACGTGGTCGCGCCGATCGGCGTGGGAGTTGGCGCAGGATGGAACGAACAAAACGTCTCCAACCTCGATCAGCGCATCCGCGACCGCAACGTTCGCGGTGACGTGACCGTGCCGGTGTCGCCGACAGTCGCGGTCGTCGGCGGCGTAGGTTACGAGGATGTCGAGGTCTCGAGCCGCGACGCCCAGCGCGATGCCAATGGCACCCCCGTCATCGGGCGCGACGGCCGCTATGTCACCGACCAGACTGCACCACGCCGCATCGCTTATCAGACCGAAGGCCTGATCTGGGACGCAGGGGTGATGTGGCGGCCGAGCCGCCGCACCTCCTTCGAAGGGTACATCGGGCGCCGCTACGGCTCGTTCACCGGGTGGGGATCGTTGGCCTACGCACCCGATTCGCGCACCAGCCTCAATGTGGCCGTGTACGACAACCTGACCAGTTTTGGCGGCCTCGTCACCGATACGCTGGCGGCGTTGCCAGCCTCGTTCGAGGCTTTCCGCAATCCCATCACCGGCGAGATCGGCGGCTGCGTCGCCAATACCGGCGCTCAGCTCGGCGGGCGCGACTGCATCGCCGGGGCGCTTTCGTCGGTGCGTTCGGCGGTGTTCCGCAGCCGCGGGGTGGCGGCCAGCTACAGTCATGAGATCGGGCGCATGCAACTCGGCCTCGGCGCCGGGTACGATCGACGCAAGTTCATCGCGGCTTCCGGCACGGTGCTGGCTTCGGTCAACGGGCTGGTGGACGAGACGATCTGGGTCGCTGCTTACGCCAATACCCGGCTCGACCGGCAATCGACGGTGTCGGCCAATGCTTACGCCAACTGGTTCAACGGCGGCTTCGCGCTCGACGGCGATACTATGGGTTACAGCGCCTCGCTCGCCTACAACCGCACTTTCCTCGATCACCTGAGCGGCACCGCCGCGGTCGGGCTCGATGGCATTACCCGTGACGACCTCCCCGATTTCACCACTGCGTCGGCGCTGCTCGGCCTGCGCTATTCGTTCTGACCGGAGACGTAAGATGTTCGACGAATTCTACGGGCTGACCGGAAAGCCGTTTCAGCTCACGCCGGATCCGGCGTTCTATTTTCGCAGCGTCACGCATCGCAAGGCGCTGAGCTATCTCGGCTACGGCCTGGCGCAGGGCGAGGGCTTCATCGTCATCACCGGCGAAGTCGGCGCGGGCAAATCGACGCTCGTCGCGCACTTGATGGCGACGGTCGATCCGAGCCGGCTGACGGTCGGTCAGATTGTGACCAGCAAGCTCGACGAGTCCGAAATCATCCACGTCGTGGCGCAGAGCTTCGGGCTCGATATCGAAGGCCACGACAAGGCCAGCGCGCTCGGCGCGATCGAGGGCTTCTTGCATGAGGAAGCGCGCGCCGGCCGCCGGTGCCTGCTGGTGGTGGACGAAACCCAGAACCTGGCGGTCGAAGCGCTCGAAGAGCTGCGCATGCTGTCCAATTTCCAGCTCGGCAATCATCCGCTGCTGCAGACGCTGCTGCTGGGCCAGCCCGAATTCCGCACCACTTTGCAAAGTCACCCCGCGCTCGAGCAATTGCGCCAGCGGGTGATCGCCGCGCATCATCTCGAGCCGATGGAGCGGGACGAACTTGAGCCGTATATCGTCCATCGGCTGGAGAAGGTGGGCTGGACCGGCAATCCGCGGTTCGAGGCGCGCGTTTTCGGCGAGTTGTATGCGGCGAGCGGGGGCATTCCGCGGCGCGTCAACCAGATCGCCAATCGCCTACTTCTGCTAGGCGCGGTAGACGAACGCCCGGTTATCGACGCGGCCATGCTGGCCGTGGTGCTCGACGAGATGGACGGCGAGAAGGTCGTGCCGGACCTCGCCCCCGCGCCCCAGTTTCCGCCCCGCAAGTTAAACCAACGCGAGGCGGCCGAACCCGACCATGATTGGATCGAACCGCTGCTGGCGGAGCGCGACTCCCAGATCGCCGAGCTGCAGCAAGCGATCGTCGAACTTTCGAACCAGCGCGATGCCGCGCTCGCCGAAGCGATCCGCCCGGAGATCGCAGCAATGCAGGATCAGGTCGCGCGGCTCGAAGCCAAGATGTTCGATCAGGAACGCACAATCCGCCAGACGCTGACAATGCTGATCGAATGGATCGAAGGCGACGTGGACCAGTCGCGAGCCGCCTGACGGCGCCCGGCTGCAGGCATGGGAGCGCTCACGTGAACGCCATCACTCTCGATCGCGCGGCCCCGCCCGGGACCGAGCGGAGCGTGATCGTCAACGGCCTGTCCGTTGACGTCGAGGCGTGGTTCCAGGTCGGCGCGTTCGAGAGCGTGATCGAGCGCGACGCCTGGTCGGGCCTGGAGGACCGGGTAGAGCGTAACATTTCAGCCATCCTCGACCTGTTCGACGAGGTCGGTGCCAAGGCCACCTTCTTCACGCTTGGCTGGGTCGCCCAGCGGCACGGCGCGCTGTTGCGCGAGATCGCCGCGCGCGGGCACGAGTTGGCAAGCCACGGCTGGGATCACCAGCGGGTTTTCAGGATGGACCGGGCCAGCTTCGGCGCCGATCTCGAGCGCGCCCAGAAAGCGATCGAAGATGCCGCGGGCATGCCGGTCACCGGCTATCGCGCGCCCAGTTTTTCAATCGACCAGCGCACACCCTGGGCATTCATGGAACTGGCGCAACGCGGTTATCGCTATTCGTCGAGCGTCGCCCCCGTCGCTCATGATCATTACGGCTGGGCGGAGGCGCCGCGGTTCGCGTTCGAGCCACTGCCGTGGTCGGACCTTGTTGAAATTCCCGTCACCACGGCCATTCTTGCCGGGCGGCGCGTGGCGGCGGGCGGGGGAGGGTTCTTCAGGGTGCTGCCATACGGGTTCAGCCGGTGGGCAATCCGCCAGGTCAACCGCCGCGAAGGCCGTCCGGCGATATTCTATTTCCACCCATGGGAAATCGACCCGGGTCAGCCGCGCGTTGCGGGCGCGCCGCTCAAGTCCCGTCTGCGCCATTACACCAAGCTTGAGCAGATGGCGCCCAAGCTGCGCCAGCTGGTGCGCGAGTTCGCGTGGGGTCGGATGGACGTGCTGGCGCATCGCGAACGCGCACGCCTCGATCTGGAACAGCAGGGAAAAGCGTGAACGCCCCTTTCGTCCATGCGCGCGACCGACTGCGAGCAGTCGATCTCCGCCAGCCGGACGAAGTTGCGCGGATCGAGGCATTTGTTGCCGACCAGGCCGGCTCGGTTTTCCACCGTCCGGCCTGGCTTCAGGCCGTCGCCCGCGGGACCGGGCAAACCGCGCGCGGCCTGGTTGCCGAAACCGGCGATCGGCTGACCGGCTGGCTACCACTGACCGAAATTCACTCGCCGGTGTTTGGGCGAATGCTCGCCTCGAGCGGGTTCGCGGTCGCGGGCGGGGTGTTGGGCACTGATCCCGCCACCATGATCGCCTTGTGCCATGCCGCCGAGGAATATGCTGGCCGCCTGGCCTGTTCCTCGATCGAGCTGCGCGGTGGATCGGCACCGGCAGCATGGCACGGGCGAACCGACAGCCATAGCGGCTTCGTTGCGGCGCTCGCTCCCGATGACGAGGCCCAGTTGCTGGCCATTCCCCGCAAGCAGCGCGCCGAAGTGCGCAAGGGTCTGGCCAACGCGCTTACCGTCACCACCGGAAGGGGGCCGCGCGATCGGACGGCGCATTTTGCCGTCTACGCGCAGAGCGTGCGCAACCTCGGCACGCCGGTGTTTCCGCGCGCCCTGTTCACGGCGGTGATCGAGATGCTCGATGCTGACATCCTGACGGTATGGGATGGCGATGTGCCGGTCGCGAGCGTGCTGTCGCTCTATCATGGCGGTGCGGTGCTGCCGTACTGGGGCGGGGGCACGGCCCAAGCCCGCGGCTTGCGCGCGAATGACCGAATGTATTTCGAACTGATGCGGCACGCGCATCAGCGCAGCTGCACGCGGTTCGATTTCGGCCGCAGCAAGACTGGCAGCGGTGCGTTCCACTTCAAGCGCAACTGGGGCTTCGAGCCCGAGCCGCTGGTCTATTCCACGTGGACCGCTCCCGGAGCGCAACAGCGCGATGCCGACCCGACCAGCGCCCGTCACGCCGGACGCATCGAAGCGTGGAAGCGCTTGCCGCTGTCCGTCGCCAACCGGCTCGGCCCCGTCATTGCCCGGGGGCTGGGATGAGCGGGATCCTGTTCCTCGCCCATCGGCTGCCGTTTCCGCCCGACCGTGGCGACAAGATCCGCTCGCACCATGTGCTCAAGGCTTTGGCGCGGCTGGCGCCGGTTCATGTCGGGTGTTTCGCCGAAAGCGTGGCCGATCGTCAGCACGAACACGAGCTTGCTCAGGTGGCAGCGAGCCATTGCATGCCCTTGCGCCGCAAACCGCTTGTCCTGGCTGGAGTAGAAGCGCTGGTGCGCAACGAACCGGTCAGCCTGGCGGCGTTTCGCCATGCCGGCCTGCAGCGCTGGGTGAATGGGGTGCTCGCCACCGGCGACATCGACACCGCCTATCTGTTCTCCGGGCAGATGGGCCAGTACCTGTCGCGCGAATGGCCGGGGCGGGTGATCGCCGATCTGGTCGATGTCGATTCCGCCAAGTTCGAAGCTTACGCCGCGCAAGGGCGAGGGGTCGCACGCTGGGTCAATCGCCGTGAAGCGCGATTGCTGGCGCGCGAAGAGGCCAGGCTGGCCGAGAGGGCGGAGCGGACGTTGCTGGTCAGCGAAGCCGAGGCCGCTCTCCTGCGTTCTCGCGCGCCCGGGGCTCGGAGCATCGAAGCGCTCGGCAACGGGATCGACGCCGCCCTTTACGATCCCGCGAGTGTCACCGCGCATGCCGGCGTGCGCGACCTGCCGGGCCCGCACCTGCTGTTCACCGGACAAATGGATTATGCGCCCAACGTGGCGGCGGCACTGCGTACGATCGAGCGCTTGCTGCCGGCAATCCGGGCCGTCCATCCCGATGCGATGTTCCA
>JBDSUJ010000032.1:0-31998 GCA_039927815.1 Croceibacterium sp.
GCTGACCCGGCTGTCGAGTTTTCTGCGCCATACCCTGGTGATCCAGCCCGGTGGTCGCGTGACGGTGGCGCAGGAAGTCGATACCTTGAAGCTCTACCTCGACATCGAGCGGATGCGGTTCGAGGACCGACTGCGTACCGACTTCCGTATTGAGCCGGGCGCGGCGGACGCAACCATCCCTTCGCTGCTGCTCCAGCCGCTGGTCGAAAACGCGATCAAGTACGCGGTGTCGACGCAGGAGGAGGGCGCGCGCATCAGTCTGACCGCGCAGCTTATCGGCACTCGCCTGCGGGTGACAGTCATGGATACCGGCCCCGGCTTGCGGGCGCGGCAGGCCGGTGACACGCCCGCTTCGACCGGGCTCGGCTTGGCGAATATCCGCAACCGTCTGGCGCAGGCCTATGGCGACGACCACCGATTCGATATCGAAACGCCGCCCGAGGGCGGGTTCACCGCTTTGATCGAAATTCCATATGAGCCGGCGCCATCAGCCGAAGCCGTGACATCCGCGGCGAAACCGACCGACGGTCCAGCCGTTTCAATTCTGCCCGAACGGGCCTTGGGACATTCAACATGACAATTCGCACCCTACTCGTCGATGACGAAAAGCTCGCGATTCAAGGGCTTCAACTACGGCTCGAACCGTTCCCGGATGTTGAAGTGATCGGTACTTGCGCGAACGGGCGCGAGGCGATCCGGGCGATCAAGACCGAGAAGCCCGACCTCGTATTTCTCGACATCCAGATGCCCGGCTTCGACGGGTTCAGCGTCGTTAAAGGGGTAATGGAGCTCGAGCCGCCGCTGTTCGTGTTCGTCACCGCCTATGAAGAGCATGCGATACGCGCGTTCCAGGCCAATGCGGTCAACTACCTGATGAAGCCGGTCGATACCGACGAGCTCGCCGACACGCTCGACCGGGTGCGGACCCGCCTGGCCGAAAAACGCTCCGCCGAAGAAGCCGAAAAGCTCAAGGACGTGCTGGCCGAAGTTGCCCCTGACGCGATGGACAACATGCCCACCGAGGACGAGAACATTGGCCGCTACGAGAAGATGATCAACATCAAGGATCGTGGGCAGATTTTCCGCGTCGATATCGAATCGATCGAGCACATCGAGGCCGCCGGGGACTACATGTGCATCTACACCGGCGATAATTCGCTAATTCTGCGCGAGACGATGAAGGACCTCGAGCGCCGGCTCGATCCGCGAGTATTCCAGCGGGTCCACCGCTCGACGATCGTCAACCTCGACCAGGTCAAGCAGGTAAAGCCGCACACCAATGGCGAATGCTTTCTGGTCCTAGGCTCGGGTGCCGAGGTCAAAGTCAGTCGCTCCTACCGCGACGTCGTCGCCCGGTTCGTGCACTAATTTGTTGCGCCCTCAAGCGCCGGGCGCAGCCCGTCCGGGCCACTTGGCTTTCCTCGCATAAGCTCGCGCGGGGCGTTTGCGCTGGCGGCCGACTGGACGCCGACCAAACTCGTAGTAGGTGCTAGAAATGAGCTTTGATCTTCCCGGGTTCGACGTGGCTGCATTCGTCCAGGCGACGCTGGCCGAAGATCTCGGCATAGGCCTGCCGAACGGCGGCCATGACGTTACATCGGAAAGCGTCATCCCCGCCGAGGCGCGCTTCAACGGAACCATGGACAGCCGCGATCCGATCGTAGTCGCCGGACTGCCAATCGCTGCCGAATTCTTCCGCGCGCTCGACGCGAACATGGACATCGCCATTCTGGTGCAGGAAGGCGCGACGGTCCCCGCCGGAACCGACCTAATGCGTTTGTCCGGCAACGCCCGCGCGATGCTGACCGCCGAGCGCAGCGCGCTCAACACTATTCAGCACTTGTCGGGGATCGCGACGCTGACCCGGGCCTTTGTCGAGGCCATGGCTGGCTCCCAATCGGCGAAGGCAGTCTTGCTCGACACGCGCAAGACGATTCCCGGTCTTAGGCACCTGGAAAAGTACGCTACCCGCATGGGCGGGGCGCACAACCATCGGCTGGGTCTGTGGGACGCGGCGATGATCAAAGACAACCACGTGCTGGTGGCGGGCGGTGTGGCCGAAGCGGTCCGCCGCGCGCGTGAGGCGGGCGTGAGCCGGATCATCTGCGAAGTCGACCGGCTCGACCAGATCGAGCCGGCGCTTGCCGCCGGTGCCAGCCACCTGCTGCTCGACAACATGGATTTGACCGCTCTGCGCGAGGCGGTGGCTCACGTCGCCGGACGCGTACCCACCGAGGCTTCGGGCGGCGTGCGGCTCGACACCATCGCCGCGATCGCTGACACCGGGGTCACGTATGTTTCGGTTGGGCGCCTGACGCAAAGTGCGCCCGCCGCCGACATCGGCCTCGACTTCACCCCGCTGTGAGGGCCGCGCTGGCGTTGGCCGCTGCGGTGCTGCCGGCGCCGGTGGCTGCCCAAGCCTATCAATGTACCCCGCCGCGGCAGATCGGCGCGCTGCCGCCGCTCACGCCAGATGGTCCCCCGGTGCGCGCAGTCATCGGGCGCTACACTCTGGCGGTGACCTGGGCGCCCGAGTTCTGCCGTGCCGATCGCGATCCGGCTTCGGTCGAATGCGGCGGGCGCTATGGCCGATTCGGCTTCATCCTCCACGGGTTGTGGCCCGAATCGGCGACCGGACCCGCGCCGCAGTGGTGTTCGCTGACGCCGCGCCCGGCGCCACAGCTCGTTCGCCAGAACTTGTGCATGACCCCGGTTCCGTCGCTGCTGGAGCACGAGTGGGCCAAGCACGGCAGCTGCATGGCAAAAACGCCGGCGGCTTACTACGCCGCCGCGGCAAACTTATGGCGCGAGTTGCGCTGGCCTGACGCCGATCGCCTTTCGCGGCAGGAGAGCCTGACGGTAGGCGACCTGCGCCAGGCCCTCGCACTCGCCAACCCGCGCTGGAGACCCGAGCAGATCGGCGTCGTCGTGAGCCGCAATGGTTGGCTACGCGAACTGCGGCTATGCTATTCGCGCCGCCTGCGGCCGACCGGTTGCGCGCGCGCCCAGCTTGGGCCTGTGGACGCCACCGCGTTGAAAATCTGGCGCGGGCTCTAACGCAGGCCCGCGAAAAACGTGCGCAGGAGATCCCCGGCCAGCGCTTCGCCGATGCCGGCGTAAACCTCGGGCTGGTGGAGGCACTGGGGGTGCTCGAACACCCGCGCGCCGTGCTCGACCGCGCCCCCCTTGGGATCCGGCGCGGCGTAATAGACGCGGGCGATCCGGGCATGAACGATGGCTCCGGCGCACATCGCGCACGGCTCCAGCGTGACCCATAGCTCGCACCCGTCGAGCCGTTCGCTGCCAAGGGCTTGCGCGGCCTGACGCAGGGCGAGGATTTCGGCGTGCGCGGTAGGGTCGGCAAGAGCGCGTGGGGCATTGTGCGCGGCGCCGATGACCGCGCCGTCCTTGACCACGACCGCCCCGATCGGCACTTCGCCCGCGTCGGCCGCATCCCTCGCCAGCGCCAGCGCGCGCGCCATCGGCAAAGGAAGCGGCCAGCGGGTCATCGCGCGGCGCTAGGGGCCGAGATCGGTTGACGCAAGGCAGGCTCGCCGCTATGCGCGCCGCTTTCCGGGACACCCCAGAACCAGCATTTTTTAAAAGAGACGAACGATGTCGCGCATTTGCGAACTGACCGGCAAGGGCCGCCAAGTGGGCCACAACGTAAGCCACGCCAACAACAAGACCAAGCGGGTGTTCCTGCCCAACCTGCAGAATGTCACGCTGCTGAGCGAGGGCCTCGACAAGAGCTTCAAGTTCCGCGTGTCGACCCATGGTCTGCGCTCGGTCGAGCACAACGGCGGGCTCGACAACTGGCTGCTCAAGACTTCGGACGAGAAGTTGAGCACCCGCGCCCAGAAAGTGAAGCGCGACCTCAAAAAGACTGCCGCGCAAGCCGCCTGATTGCGGCTTGGTCGCTATGCTAGGGGCGCTCGGTCGATCCGGGCGCCCTTTGCATATCGGTCCAGCGAAACTTGAGCAGCAACGTGCGCTGGAAGGGCGACCGGTTGTCGTCCGAAATAAGCCACACGATCGCACTGCCATCGCGCTGCGGCTGAACCGCGACGCCTTCGAAGTTGTCGCTCGGCAGCGGTGGCTCCAGGTCACCGATCACGTGCACATGCCATACCGTGCCCGGGCGAATCGACGCAGGATCGGCCAACGCGATCTTGCCGGGAAATCTGGGTGGCAATCCGAAGCGGAAGTGGCGCAGGAGGACCAGGAGCCGGCCATCCGGCAACTGCGCCATGTCAGTCGGCGAATAGCCGTCGGGCCGGGCAAATTCGAACGTGGTGGTAGGGCCTCCGGCGATCGGATCGCGCGCAAACAACACGCCGGGTGAGGTGCGTGCGAACCACGCTGGGCTTTGTTCGGCAAGCACGACGAAGTGTCCGTCCGCCAGCCGGACCATCGCTTCGGGCCCGTAATCATGGGGCCAGCCGCGCATCAGGCGCGGTGCAACCAGCCAGCGGTCACTGAAGTCGGCATTAAGGCGCAAGATGCGATTATCGACCTCAAACCCCGCCCAGATGCGCCCGCTGGCGGGATCGCGGGTGAGCGATTCAAGATCGTTAAGCCCCCACGGATCGCCGTCAAATCGACCGAACGGCGCGAATTCGAAGGTTGGGTGAGTGACCCCGGGCGGCGTGAATATCAGCATCTCTCCACGATCGCTGCCGGCCAGCAGGCGGCCGTCCGGCAGCGCCAGCAATGCCGAATACCCGCCGAATGAAGAGTTGCGGCTGGCGAGTTGCCACGCTGCGAGCAACCTGAGTGGCCCGAACCAGCGCGCCGGGATCGCCAGCGGCTCTATCCGCAGGTCATGGGCAAAATTCGGCACTGGGCGGGGGGAGCGAAGCCATGTTCCTGGCGCGAGCCCCAACGCCACCAGCGCGAGCAGGGCAAGCCGCCGCCGTGTCACGCCGTCACGGGGCGGGCGGCGGCACGAACAGCAAGGGGTCGAGCCGACGGCCGCGCCAGGTCACGCTCCAGTGCAGATGCGGGCCAGTTGCGCGCCCGGTCATGCCGATCTTGCCGAGCGGCTGGCCCTGCTTGACCCGCTCGCCGTCACGGACCAGCAGTTCCGACGCGTGGAGGAAAGCGCTGTTGAGCCCCCCGCCATGGTCGACGATCAGCAAATGGCCTTCAAGGCTGAATTCCTGATCGACCGCGGCCAGCACCACCACGCCGTCGGCCGGCGCAACGTAGACCGTTCCGGCGCCGCCCGCGAGATCGAGGCCCGAATGATAGGCCCCCGCCTCGCCCCCGCGATAGACCCGCTGCGCGCCGAAATGCCCCGAGATCCGCGCCTTGACCGGCCACACGAAATCCTGCCGCCATCCCTCGCTACCGGTCTCGGCGGCCTTGGCGGCGGCGATGCGGTCCAGCTCGGGTTGGCGCCGCCGAGTGAATTCCTCCGGCGTCGCGCCGCCTGGCCGGAGTGGGGTATCGACATGCTCAATGTCCCAAGCGCGTGCCGACACCGTGAGCGGCGTCGTGATTGTCCGTCCGTCGCGCAGCGTGGCGCTTAGCGAAGTGGCCGGACCGGCATCGCGGTCGAAGGCGGCGAAGAACCGGCCCTGGCCATCAAGCGCGAGAACCTGGTCGCCGAGAGTGGCACTGACCGTCCCGGCCGGAGCTTGGCCCCGGATCCACCCGCCTTGAGTCATTTGGCCGGCGAATGTGAACTGCCGTGACACTGATGGTGCGGCAGCGGGCGGACGGGGCGTCGCTTCGGGCGCAGCGGAGTGCGCAGCCGGCGCGGCGCACGCGGCCGCCAGGCCTGACAGCGCGAGAGCCGTGGTGCGCTTCACGCCTGCCCGAGCAGACGCCGCGTCGCCGCATCGGGCGTGAGGTAGGCTTCCTGCCGCTCGACACTCCAGTAGCGCAGTTCCTGCAGCGGGATCGGCTCGCCGGTGACCGCGCACGTAACGAACCGGCCCGGCTTGACCACGCGAAAGCCGTTGGGTCCGTAGATCAGGGTGGCGGCGTTTTCGCCTGACTGCATGAGCATGCGGCCAGCCTTACCAAGCGCGCGGTTTCAAAGCAATTTCGGCTGTTGGTCATGCGCCAGGGCGGATTTGACGCGGCGCTGACGCGTGCCCCCACTCGGCGATACCTTGATCGTGCCGTCGCTGAACTCGAGCGTGAGGTGATTCTGCCGAGCGGCCAGCTCGCGCGTGGCGATAACCGGGTGCCCAGGGGCGCAGACCAGAGCATAGCCGCGGGCGAGCGGAGCCTTGGGGTCGAGCTGCAGGCGCAAACGGTCGAGCGCGGCCAGCCGTTGCCTCCGCTCAGCCATGTGCCGCGCCAGTACCTCCGGCCGGAGCCGCGCTCCGTCGAGCCGATCCTGCGATCGTTCAACCCGCGCCCGCAGCAGCGGCACTGACAAACGCGCCGAATCGGCTGCTAGCTGCCCGCGAGCAATCGCAGTGCGATCCGCAAGACCACGGCGCAAGCGTTCGGACAGGTCATCGAGATGCTGGTTGGCACCCTGGGCAAGCGCCTGGGGCCGCGGCAGGAGCCGGACTTGCGCCGCAAGTCTCTCCCGCCCAAGCGTGACCGGGCGCAGCGCGCATTTGCGCTGGCGCAAGGCAAACTCATCGAGCGCGGTCGCCAGGTCTCGCAATACTGGAACCGCCATCTCGGCGGCGGCGGTCGGTGTCGGCGCGCGCTGGTCAGCCGCATGATCGGCCAGCGTGGTATCGGTTTCATGCCCGACCGCGCTGATCGTCGGTATCGGCGAATCAGCAATCGCGCGCACCACGGCTTCATCGTTGAAGGCCCACAAGTCTTCGATCGAGCCGCCGCCCCGAGCGACGATCAGCAGGTCCGGTCGCGGTATCATGCTACCTGTGCCAAGTGTACCGAAACCGCGAATGGCTCCCGCGATCTGCTGGGCGGCGCCCTGCCCCTGGACCAGCACTGGCCATACCAGCACGCGGCTTGGAAAGCGGTCAGCTAGGCGATGCAGGATGTCACGAATCACGGCTCCGGTGGGCGACGTGACGACCCCGATGACCGCCGGGATGAATGGCAGCGGCCGCTTGCGCTCGCTCGCGAACAGGCCTTCGGCCTCGAGTCGCCGACGTGACTTTTCAAGCAGCGCCAGCAGCGCGCCTTCGCCCGCGATCTCCATCGTCTCGATGACGACCTGGTATTTCGAACGACCCGGATAAGTGGTCAGCTTGCCGCTGGCGACGACCTCGATGCCGTCTTCGGGCACGAACGCGAGCCGCTGTGCGCCCGCGCGCCACATCACCCCGTCAATCACCGCGCCCTCGTCCTTGAGGCAGCAATAGAGATGGCCGCTGGCCGCGCGTTTGACGCCCGACAGCTCGCCGCGCAGGCGCACGAAGCCGAACCGGTCTTCGACCGTGCGCTTGAGCAAGTTGGATATTTCGGTAATTGACAGCGGCGCGGCGTTGTCGCCCGGCTGGCCCTTGGCTACGAGCCCGCTGGCGGGCGTCTCATCGGTGCTCGCGTCGTCGTCGTCAGGAAAAGGGCCGGGCATGAACATCCTGTTGCTGGGATCGGGCGGCCGCGAGCATGCGCTGGCGTGGAAGCTGGCGCAATCCCGCCTGCTCGATGGGGGCGGCGTGCTCTACGCCGCTCCCGGCAATCCGGGGATTGCGCAATGTGCCGAACAGGTCGAGCTGGACTTGGCCGATCATGACGCGGTGACGTCATTCTGCAATGAATTCTCCGTCGGCCTGGTGGTAGTCGGACCCGAAGGTCCGCTCGTCGCCGGGCTCGCCGACGATCTGCGCGCCGCCGGGCTGGCGGTGTTCGGGCCATCGAAGGCCGCCGCGCAGCTGGAGGGCAGCAAGGGCTTCACCAAGGATCTGTGCGAGGCCGCCGGGATACCCACCGCCGGCTATGTCCGCACCACGGCGCTGTCCCAGGCGGTCGCCACACTGGCCCGATTTGCCCCGCCCTACGTCCTCAAGGCCGACGGACTGGCAGCGGGCAAGGGCGTGGTCATCGCCGCAACCTCCGCCGAAGCCGAAAGCGCCCTTGCGGCCATGTTTGCCGAGGCAGGCGCTGAAGTCGTGATCGAAGAATTCATGGACGGCGAGGAAGTCAGTTTTTTCGCCCTTACCGACGGCGCGACGATCGTCCCGTTTGGCAGCGCGCAGGATCACAAGCGCGTGGGCGAGGGCGACACCGGGCCCAACACCGGCGGCATGGGCGCTTACAGCCCCGCTCCCGTGCTGACCCCCGAACTGCGCGGTGAGGTCATGAGCCGCATCCTCGCGCCGACCGTGCGTGCGCTGGCGGATGCCGGAACGCCCTACTCAGGCGTGCTTTATGCTGGCCTGATGCTGACCGAGGCGGGGCCGAAGTTGGTCGAATACAACTGCAGGTTCGGGGATCCGGAATGCCAGGTCCTGATGCCGCGCCTGGAAAGCGACCTGGGCGAATACCTGCTGGCCTGCGCCGAAAACCGGCTCGCGCAGATGGAGCGGCCGCGCTTCTCGCAGGCAACTGCGCTGACGGTGGTGATGGCGGCCGATGGCTACCCCGGAGTGCCCGAACGCGGCGGCAGGATTGGTGGCATCGAAGCGGCCGAAGCGACCGGGGCCAAGATATTTCACGCCAGCACGGCGATTTTCGGCGGGCAGCTGGTCGCGGATGGCGGGCGGGTGCTTGGCATCACCGCGACCGGAGAAAGTATCGCAGAAGCGCAGGCGCGCGCCTACACAGCGATCGCGGCACTCGATTTTCCAGGCGGTTTCTGCCGGCGAGACATCGGGTATCGCGAAATCGCGCGCCAGCGGCCGCATTCACCTGGCCCGCCCATCGACGCCGGTCGATAAAAGGCCCACTTGCGACCCAAACTAGGTCGCCAAATGCGGTCACTCGTTGCAAGGCCCCTTTATGACCGACGACTTCGACGATGACTGCGACCGCCTGTCCTCCGCGATCGACAGCATCCAGTTCGAGCGCATTCGCTGGGCGCGCACCGAAGGCCCGATGCTCGATGCGCTGGTTGCTCTGGCCCAGTCCGCGATCAATGGGCGCTCCGAATTCGAGTTCAGCGAAGAGGGATCGAGCGGTGCGTGCCGGCGGTTCGTCCTCAAGGTCCACAGCTTCCGTATCGCGGCCGTCAACATCGCGCTCGACGGGCAGGACGTTACCATGTGGGGCGAAGCCATCGAGCGTGGGCGCGGCCAGGTGGCGAGTACCCAGCGCGAGACCGCGGACTACGCCGCGATCGACGAAACTTGGATGAAAGCCGCTTTACGGCGCATCTTCAACGACATCCGCTTCGACGAAAGGCAGAGCTGATCCGCGATGGCCGACTTATATCGCAAAGCCCTCGAAGCTGAACGCCGCAGCCTGTGGGCGACCTGCCGTCTCAAGGGACTGGCCAAGGACACCCTCGAACGCCAGCGCATTGACGAGCTCGACCGCTTGCTGAGCGAGCACAAGGCCCGCCCGCGCTAACCGAGCTTGTGCGCGACGAGTTGCTGGAGGTCGACTTCGGGCCGCGGCCCGAAATGGCTGATGACTTCGGCGGCGCAGATCGCGCCCAGCCGCAAGCATTCCTGAAGCGGGCGTCCGCACACGTGTCCGAACAGGAACCCGGCCGCGAACTGGTCGCCCGCGCCGGTCGTGTCGACCACCCTGGCGATCGGTTCGGCCGCCACTTCGGCGCGGTCGCCGCCCGCAACCGCGACCGCACCATCGGCGCTTCGGGTCACCACCAGGACGGGCACCTTTCCCGACAGGGAGACGAGGCCCGCCTCGAAGTCGTCCACGCCGGTCAGCGCGGCAAGCTCATGATGATTGGCGAACAGAATGTCGATCAGGCCGTCCGCTATCAGCGCGCGGAAATCGTCGCCGTAGCGGTCGATCACGAACACCTCGCTGAGCGTGAAGGCGACCTTGCGCCCGGCCGCACGGGCCGCTTCGATGGCCCGGCGCATGGCCGCGCGGGGCTCTTCCGGATCCCACAGGTAACCTTCAAGATAGAGCACGCTGGCACTGGCGATGGCTTCCTCGTCAAGCGCCGCCGCGGGGAGGAACTGGCTGGCCCCGAGGAACGTGTTCATGGTCCTCTGCCCGTCGGGCGTGACGAAGATCAGGCATCGGCCGGTGGGCGGCTCTTCGTCGCGTGCGGGGGTGGCGAAAGCTATCCCGCCGGCGTGCATGTCATGGGCGAACACTTCGCCCAGCTGGTCGTTGGCAACCTGGCCGATGAACGCGCATTTGGCGCCCAAGCCGGCTAGTCCGGCGAGGGTGTTGGCGGCCGAGCCGCCCGAAATCTCACGCGCCGGGCCCATCGCCTCGTACAATTCGTGCGCACGTGCGGTATCGACCAGGGTCATCCCGCCGCGATTGAGGCCGAGCCGGGCGATCAGCTCGTCTTCGCAAGGCGCCATCACGTCGACAATGGCGTTGCCAATGGCGATCACATCGTATTTCGGTTCGGTCATGCGGAGTCCGGACAGCAGGAGGTACGGCATCCGGGTAGATGCCAGGGATCGGGTTGCGAGCGTTGACTTGGCGCGATGCGCACGCAATCGCAAGCGCGGATGACCCGACCGCGCTTATCGAAATGGAGCCTCGCGCCCCTGACGCTGCTGCTGGCCGGGTGTGCCACCGCAATCCCCGCGCCCACGGTCCCTGCACCACCCAAGCGCCCCACTGCCGAGCGGACTACGCCGCCACCGATGCGCGCGGCACCGCCCCCACCGGCGGTGTTTCGAATTCCGGAAGTCCAGCGCGACCCGGGGCTCGAAGGCGTCATCCAGCACAATGCGGCCAGCTTGCGCAGCCAGTTCGGCCCACCGCGTCTCGACGTGCGCGAAGGCGACATGCGCAAGTTACAGTGGAGCGGCCCAGCGTGCCTGCTCGACGTGTTCCTTTATCCGTTGCAGGCGGGCGCGGAGCCGGTCGCGACTTACCTCGAAGCACGCCGCGCAAGCGACGGCCAGGATGTAGACAAGGCGGCGTGCGTGGCGGCGCTTGTCAAGCGTTAGTCGTGGTCGTTCGCGTCAAACGGTAAAGCTTTCGCCGCAACCACAGGCGCCCTTGGCGTTGGGGTTGGCGAACACGAACCCGGCGGCGAAATCGTCTTCCTGCCAGTCCATCGTGCTGCCAATCAGGTACAGCACGCTGGCGCTGTCGATGTAGAACACGCCGCCCGGTGTCTCGATCTTCTCATCGAAGGGATGCGCGTCGCTGACATAATCGACCGAGTAGGCCAAACCGGAGCAGCCCCGGCGCGGCGTCGAAAGCTTGACGCCGACGGTGCCCCCGGGGGCGTTTTGCATCAGGTCGGCCACCCGCGCCTCGGCTGCGGGAGTCAGGTTTACCGCTGCAGGGCGTTTGCGCAGCGTGCTTTCGGCCATCACAGCATCCCCAGTTCGAGGCGGGCCTCGTCGCTCATCTTCGACGGGTCCCACGGCGGATCCCACACGATCTCGACTTGCGCGTCGCGCACGCCGGGGACGGCGCAAACCCGCAGCTCGACTTCACCGGGCATCGATTCGGCGACCGGACAATGCGGGGTGGTCAGCGTCATCGCGATCATCACGTCGGAATCGGGGGAAACTTCGACTCCGTAGATGAGGCCGAGGTCGTAGATGTTCACCGGGATTTCCGGATCGTAGATGTCCTTGAGCGCCTCGAGCACGCTTTCGTATAGCGCGCCGCCCGGCCCGGCCGGCGATGTTTCGGCCGGTCGCTGCTGGAGGAAGCCCTCGAGATAATCGCGCTTGCGCGACAGCTTCGTGCCGAGGGGTTCGGCGTGCGGCTCGGCATCCTCGACCCGCGCCCGCGGCGGCGGGGTGACGCTATCGACCTCTTCGACCTGGAAGCTTTTGCCGGTGTCCTCGTTCATCCGAAAATCCTCTTGGTCCGCTCGATCCCGCGGATCAGCGCGGCGACATCGTCCTCGTCGCTGTACAGCCCGAAGCTGGCCCTGGCCGTGGCCGGGACCCCGAGCCGTTCCATCAAGGGCTGGGCACAGTGATGCCCGGCGCGAATGGCGACGTTTTCTTCGTCCAATATGGTGCCGAGATCGTGCGGGTGAATGCCTCGCAGCGCGAAACTTACGATACCGGCGCTTTCGTCCGGTCCGAACAGCGTGACATCGTTCATCTTGCGCAGTGCGTCGCGGGTCGCGACCACCAGCCGGGCTTCGCGGCGATGAATATTGTCCAGCCCAATGTCCGCGACGTAGTCACAGGCCGCGCCGAAGCCGATGGCCTCGACGATTGCCGGAGTTCCGGCTTCAAACCGCTGTGGCGGGTGGGCAAAAGTGGTCTTCGCGAAAGTGACCTTGTCGATCATCGCCCCGCCACCTTGATAAGGCGGCATCGCCTCAAGCAGTTCGCCCCGCCCCCATAGCGCCCCGATCCCGGTGGGCCCGTAAAGCTTGTGCGCGGAAAAGGCATAGAAATCACACTCGAGCGCGGTGACATCGACGTGCAAGCGGGGCACGGCCTGGCAGCCGTCGAGCAACAGCTTGGCGCCCACCGCATGAGCCAGATCGGCCGCGCGCCTGCCGTCGAGAACCGATCCGAGCACGTTCGAGACGTGCGCAAAAGCAACCATCGAATGCTGGGGCGTGAGAATCCGCTCGGCGGCGTCGAGATCGATGCGCCCATCGCCGGTCAGCGGGCACACATCGATCTGCCACCCGGCGAGCTGCCACGGCACGATATTCGAATGGTGCTCCAATTCGGACAGCAGCACGCGGCCTTTCGTTGGCCACGCGTGCGCCACCAGGTTGATCGCCTCGGTCGCCCCGCGCGTGAAGACAACCTCATCCTCGCGCCCGCCGATGAACCCGGCGACCTTGCGCCGTGCCGCCTCGTAGCCGAGCGTCATTTCCGCCGAGCGGGTGTAGACGCCGCGGTGGACGGTGGCGTAATCGGCCCCGAGCGCACGGCTGACGGCATCGATCACGGCCCGCGGTTTCTGCGCCGTCGCCGCCGAGTCTAGATAATGCCAGGGCGAGCCGTCAGCATTGGCCAGCCCCGGAAAGTCGGCATTGAGATCGAGCGCCAGAGTGTTCACGCCGCATCCCCCAGTGCCGTCAGCGCGGCCGACAGCAGCGCTTCCTGGTCGTCCGATGCAGCGAGTGCGGTAAAGGCATCGGCGATGAACGCGCGTACCAGCAGCCGGTTGGCGACCTCTGGCGGAAGGCCGCGGGCGGCCATGTAGAAACGCGCTCGCTCGTCCAATTGGCCGACAGAGGCCCCGTGCGCGCATTTCACATCGTCCGCGAATATCTCCAGCTCAGGCTTGGCGTTGGCGCTCGCCCCACGTTCCAGCAGCAAGCCCTTGAAGTCCTGGACGGCGTCCGTCTTCTGGGCATTGCGCGCGACCTCGATCCGGCCAACGAAATTGCCGGTCGCGCGTCCCCAGTGCACGCCGCGCACCACCTGGCGACTGGTGGCGCCCGGTTCGCTGTGTGTAACGCGGGTAACAATCTCACGCGTTGCCTCACCGCCGCCGATCGTGACCCCGCCGAACTCGAAGTGCGCGCTCTCCGCGAGCTGTACTTCGACCTCGACGCGAATATAATCATGCCCCGCGTTGACCACGAACATTTCAGCGCGCGCGCCCGCGCCGACGGTAAGCCGGATGCGATGCAACTCCGGCCCGCTGCCATCGAGGACAAGGCACTTGCGGCGCGTTTCCCCGGGCGCGAGTACGATGTCCTTCCACGCATCGAACCTCGCCGGCGCAAAGCCCGCCAGCGCGTCGAAATCGGCGTAGCGCCACGCCTCCTCGTCGCGCGCGGTCGGAAGGGCCAGCACCTCACTCACGCGACCGCCTCGTAACCTTCGCTCTCGAGCTGGTGTGCCAGCTCGGGCCCGCCGGTCTTGACGATCCGGCCCTTCGACAGGACATGGACGAAATCCGGCCGCACGTATTCGAGCAGCCGCTGGTAATGGGTAATCAGCAGAACGCCCTTGTCAGGCTTGCGCATGATCGCGTTGATGCCATCGCCGACGATCCGCAGGGCATCGATGTCGAGGCCGGAATCGGTCTCGTCCAGCACCGCGAAGGCTGGCTCGAGAATGCCCATCTGGACCATCTCGGCGCGCTTCTTCTCGCCGCCCGAGAAGCCGACGTTCACCGGCCGCTTGAGCATGTCCATGTCCATCCGCAGCAGCGCCGCCTTGTCGCGCGCCAGCTTGAGGAAATCGCCGCCCGACAGCGGGTCCTGCCCGCGCGCCCGGCGCTGGGCATTGAGCGCCTCGCGCAAGAACTGGACATTGGACACCCCCGGGATTTCGACCGGATACTGGAACCCCAGGAACAGCCCGGCAGCCGCGCGTTCGTGCGGCGCCAGCGCGAGCAGGTCCTGCCCTGCAAAATTGACCGAGCCCCCAGTCACCTCGTAACCCGGCCGGCCGCCCAGCACGTAAGCAAGCGTCGATTTGCCAGCACCGTTGGGGCCCATGATGGCGTGTATTTCGCCGGCGTCGACGGCGAGAGTCAGTCCGTCGAGGATCGGTGTGCCACTTACCTGGGCGTGAAGGTCATCGATCCGCAGCATTACTCGGCCACCTCTTCGGCGGTGTCGAACAGCGTTTGATCCTCGGCCTCGTCGTCGCCCGGCGTGGCTTCCGCCAGCGGGCGTCCGGCGGCGTTGGCGGCGCGCTCGGCGCGGCGGTCGAACGGCTTTTTCAGTTCCTCGGCAATCGCGGAAACCGCCGCTGCGGTGTCGGTCAGCAAGTCCGCGGCTGGGAAGCGCAGCACGCGGATGCCGACTTCGGTCAGCTTCTTGTCTTGGATCGCGGCGACTTCGCGATTGGTGCCATCGTCGATCTCGACCACCAGCCAGCGCGCCGGGCAGGCGAAATCGACGATGGTCGAACCGACGACCACCTGGCGGTGAAATTTGAGCCCAGCCAGCTTCTGCCCCGCCAGCCCGGCCCACAACGCTTTTTCGGCGTCGGTCGGATTGCGCCGCTTGGCCCTCGCCATCTCCTTGAGCCGCTCCCGCCGCGTCTCCGACACGTTCCATGCCAGCCGCGGCGCGGGCGTCGTGCGTTCAGCGGATACGCGCAGAGACAGGGTACGCCGTTCGTTCATCCAACCGATCCTTCGAGCGAAATGCCGAGCAGCTTCTGTGCTTCGACCGCGAATTCCATCGGCAGCTGCTTGAGTACCTCGCGCGCGAAGCCGTTGACGATCAGCGCGACCGCTTCCTCCTGCCCCAGGCCGCGCTGCATCGCGTAGAACAGCTGGTCATCCGAAATCTTGCTGGTGGTCGCCTCATGCTCGATCTGCGCGGTCGGGTTCTTGACTTCGATGTAGGGCACTGTGTGCGCGCCGCATTCCGAACCCAGCAGCAAGCTGTCGCACTGGGTAAAGTTGCGCACGTTGTCGGCATTGGCGCCGACCCGCACCAGCCCGCGGTAGGTGTTGTTCGACTTGCCCGCGCTGATGCCCTTGGAGATGATCGTGCTGCGGCTGCCCTTGCCGTTGTGGATCATCTTGGTGCCGGTGTCGGCCTGCTGGTAGTTGTTGGTCACCGCAACCGAGTAGAATTCGCCCACCGAATCCTCACCGTTGAGCACGCAGCTGGGGTATTTCCAGGTGATCGCGCTGCCGGTCTCAACCTGGGTCCAGCTGACCTTGCTGCGTTTGCCCTGGCACAGCGCGCGCTTGGTGACGAAGTTGTAGATTCCGCCCAATCCCTCGGCATTCCCAGGGTACCAGTTCTGCACGGTCGAGTACTTGATCTCGGCATCATCCATCGCGACCAGTTCCACGACGGCAGCGTGGAGTTGGTTTTCGTCGCGCATTGGCGCGGTGCAGCCTTCGAGATAGCTGACGTAAGCGCCTTTCTCGGCGATGATCAGCGTGCGTTCGAACTGGCCGGTGTTCTCGGCGTTGATGCGAAAATAGGTGGACAGCTCCATCGGGCAGCGCACGCCTTCGGGAATGTACACGAAGGTGCCATCCGAAAAGACCGCGCTGTTGAGCGTTGCGAAGTAGTTGTCGTGCTGTGGGACCACGCGGCCGAGCCATTTCCGCACGAGGTCCGGGTATTCCCGGATCGCTTCGGAAATGGACAGGAAGATGACCCCGGCGCGCTTGAGTTCCTCACGGAACGTCGTCGCGACGCTGACGCTGTCGAACACCGCATCGACCGCCACCTTGCGCGCGCCTTCGACCCCGGCGAGCACTTTTTGTTCCTCGATCGGAATGCCGAGCTTCTTGTAGACCTCGAGGATATCGGGATCGACCTCGTCGAGACTGGCAAGCTTGGGCTTGGTCTTGGGCGCAGCGTAGTAATAGGCGTCCTGGTAATCGATCGGCGGGACCTTGAGCTTGGCCCAGTCCGGCGCCGTCATCGTCTGCCACAGGCGAAACGCCTTGAGCCGCCAGTCGAGCATCCACGCCGGTTCGTTCTTCTTGGCTGAAATGAAACGGACGGTGTCCTCGTTCAGCCCCTTGGGCGCGAATTCGGTCTCGATGTCCGCCGACCAGCCGTGTTCGTAGTCCGCTGCCCGGGCCGCCGCATCGCGCGCGTCCTGGTCCCGTTCCGGGCGATCCTGGACATCGACACCATCGGTCATGCGGTCAGCTCCGGCGCGGCCAGCCGGGTCAGCGGAACATCCGCCAACGCCCCACGCAGCGCCTGGTTGACCACGCCCCAGTGCGGCCGGACGCTGCAGCTGCCTTCGAGGGCGCAATCGTGACGGCCATGCTCGGCACAACTGGTCAGCGCGATCGGGCCTTCGACCGCCTCGACGATATCGGCCAGCGTAATCGCCGCAGCCGGGCGAGCAAGCTTGAGCCCGCCGCCTGTGCCGCGCGCCGAACGCAGCAATCCCGCCTTGCTCAGCAGGCTGACAAGCTTCTGCACCGTCGGCACGGGCAGGCCCGTTTCACGCGCCAGATCGGCCGCCGATACGCGCACGCCGCCGCAATGACGCGCGGCGGCGGTCATGGTTACGACGGCATAGTCGGCAAGGTTGGAGAGGCGCATTTTCTAATCGGAGCATTCTGTTCTGATTGGATGTAGGCGCGTTGGTCGCGGATATCAAACAAGCCGCGCTTTGCGACCCCCAAGCGGGCTGGCATAGCCACACGCGATGCTGTTCCGCTTCATCCGTCCCGCACTGTTCGCGCTCGATGCCGAGCGGGCGCATGGACTGGCCATTTGCGCGCTCAAGCGGCTGCCAGTCGGATCACCGCCCAAGCCGGGGTCGCTATCAACCACGGTCGCCGGGATCGCCTTCCCCAATCCGCTGGGCATGGCGGCGGGGTTCGACAAGGATGGCGAGGTGCCCGATGCGCTGCTCGGGTTGGGGTTCGGGTTTGCCGAAGTCGGCTCGCTCACGCCGTTGCCCCAAGCCGGCAACCCCCGGCCGCGGCTGTTCCGGCTGGCCGAGGACCAGGCGGTAATCAACCGCATGGGGTTCAACAACTGCGGAGCCGATAGCGCCGTAACGCGGCTGGCGGCGCGACACGCTCGCGGCGGGGTGGTCGGGATCAACATCGGCGCCAACAAGGATTCACCCGATCGGATCGCGGACTATGCCGCGATGACGCGGATCATGGCGCCGCTCGCTAGCTATCTGGCTGTCAATATCTCAAGCCCCAACACTCTTGGTTTGCGCGCGCTGCAGGACGCCGGCGCGCTGGCCGACCTGCTCGATGCCGTGCTGGCCGCGCGCGGACCGAGCGGCCCGCCGGTGTTTCTCAAAGTCGCGCCCGATCTGCAACCGGCGGACATCGCCGCGATCGCGCGCCTCGCGATCGACCGCCGCCTGGGCGCGCTAATCGTCGGCAATACGACCCTCTCGCGCCCGCCGCTGGCCTCGCAGCATGCAGGGGAGAGTGGTGGACTATCGGGCCAGCCGCTCCGCCTGCTGGCGCTCCGGCGACTGCGAGATTTTCGCCGTGCTACCGGAGGCGAAATGCCGCTGGTCGGGGTTGGCGGCATCGCGACCGCCGAAGACGCGTGGGCGCGCATTCGCGCCGGGGCCAGCTTGGTCCAGCTTTACAGCGCGCTGGTTTATGGCGGGCCGGGCATCGCGCGACGTGTCGTGGGCGGGCTGGAAGCCTTGATGCGTCAAGAGGGCCTTGCCTCGATTGCCGAAGCGGTCGGAAGCGAATAGCAGTACACTCATGCTGCACCGCATCATCGCTGTTCTGGCCGCGCCACTGCTGTTGGGCGGGTGCACGGCCGTGGCCCCCGTCTCGTCCGTGGCAGCCCCGGCGCCAACGCAGGGCGCTGCCGCCGCCAACGACCCGCGCGCCGGCGCGATCGGCGAGTCGATCCTGCGCAAGGGTGGCAGTGCGACGGACGCCGGCATCGCGATGCTGCTGGCTCTGTCGGTGATCGAACCTCAAAGCACGGGGCTCGGCGGTGGCGGGTTTTACGTCCACGGCGCGGCCGACGGCACGGTCGATACGATCGACGGGCGCGAAACCGCCCCCGCTGCCGCCGGTCCGGCGTGGTTTCTGGACGGCAACGGCAAGCCGCGTGAGCGCCGCGCCGCCATCCTGAGCGGGCTCAGCACCGGCGTGCCCGGCAACGTCGCGCTGGCAGCGGAAGCGTGGCGGCGCCATGGCAAGCTGCCATGGGCCGATTTGTTCGCGCCAGCGATTGCCCTGGCCCGCGACGGCTTCGCGGTAACCCCACGCCTGAGCGGGTCGTTGGCGAGCAATGCTGCGAGCGCGGCGCGCGATCCCGCTGGCAAGGCGCTGTTCTACCGCTCCGATGGACGCGCGCCGGGTGCGGGCTCGATCGTGCGTCTGCCGGCGCTGGCCGAGACGCTGGCAATGATTGCGCGCGCGGGCCCGCAAAGTTTTTATAGCGGACCGTTTGCGGCCGGACTGGCCGCACGGGTCGCCTCCGACACGCCGGGCAGTGCGGCCATGACCGCCGAAGACCTGGCGCGCTACAAGGCGACTGAGCGGCCCCCAGTATGCGTGATATACCGGCTGTACCGGCTGTGCACGATGGGTCCGCCTTCATCCGGTGGCTATGCCGTTCTGGCGACGCTTAAACTGCTCGAGCGATTTGATCTGGCCGCGCTGGGCCCGCGTAATCCGCAGACTTGGCACCTGTTTCTGGAAGCCCAGCGGCTTGCCTATGCCGACCGGGCCCGGTGGGTCGGCGATCCTCGATATGTCGCCATCCCGATCGCCGGACTGCTCGATCCCGGCTATCTGAGCCGACGCTCGGCGCTGATCGATTCGGCCACGGCGATGGCCTCCGCCGTGCCGGGTGACCCGCCGGGCGCGGTGGCCCTGTCACAGGGCGAAGCAGGACCCGAACACGGCACCACGCATTTCGTCGCAGTGGACCGCCATGGCGACATGGTCGGGATTACCTCGACTGTAGAGAGCGCGTTTGGATCGGGCCTAGTCTACCGCGGGTTTTACCTCAACAATGAGCTAACCGATTTTGCCTTCCTTCCGGGCGATAGCGGCCGTCCCGCCGTAAATGCGGTCGCCGGCGGCAAGCGTCCCGCCAGCTCGATGGCGCCGGTGGTTGTATACGATCCCCAGGGCAGGCCGTTTCTCACGATCGGCGCGGCCGGCGGCGGGCTGATCCCGGTGGAGACGGCCCGCGCGCTTATCGGAGTGATCGATTTCCACCTGCCGCTGCGCGATGCGCTCGGGCTCCCGTTCGCGATGAGTGTCGGCCGCGACACCGTGCTTGTCGAAAAAGGCACCTGGATGGAGACACTCGGTCCCGCGTTCCTCGCTCTCGGCCACGACCAGGTCACTCCTTTCGGACAGTTGCTCCGCACCACCGGCGCGCTGCACACCGATGCCGGCTGGATCGCGGCGTTCGACCCCCGGCTCGACTCACTGGTGGCGATTCCCGCCACGCCGCAGGACGATCCCGCTGTGGGCGCGGGGTTTTCCGAGGGACAATAGCTGTCCACCGCGTCTCGGCAGCGATCTTGCCGCTCGGCCGCCACGCCCGTAAGCCTGCAGTTGACGGCAAAGGAGAGGCCGACTTTGCAGCTGACCGATTTCGCCTCGGCGCCAAACCTCGTGAGATTGTTCCTCGATCGCGCCGATGAACGGGGGGACGCGCCGTTCCTCGCGGCCAAGACCGCCGGGACGTGGCAGTCGATCAGCTGGCGCGACGCCGCCGCCCAGGTGTGCCTGCTGGCCGAGGCGCTGCGCACGATGGGCCTCGCCGACCGAGACCGGGTCATGCTGGTGTCGGAGAACCGGCCCGAATGGGCCATCGCCGACCTCGCGATCATGGCCGCCGGGTGCATAACCACACCCGCCTACACCACCAACACCAAGGCCGATCACCTCCACGTTGTCGAGAACTCCGGCGCCCGGGCGCTGATCGTATCAACTGCCAAGCTGGCGGCGCCGCTCCTCCCCGCGCTGATCAGCGCCGGTTCGGTGGGCCATGTGATCGGCATCGAAGCGCTGCGTACCGGCCAGGCCCCGTTCGAATGCCACGCATGGGCGGATCTTGTCCGCGGTGAAGGCGCACAGGCGCGACTGGCGGTGGAGGCGCGGATCGCCTCGGTTGGCCGGCACGATCCGGCTTGCATCATCTACACCAGTGGGACCAGCGGCCCGCCGCGCGGTGTCCTGCTCTCCCACGGCGCAATTCTGTGCAATGTCGACGGTGCGGCGGAGGCGCTGGCGCGTGACTTCGGCTGGGGAAACGAGCGTTTCCTGTCGTTTCTGCCGTTGAGCCACGCCCTCGAGCACACCGCCGGCCTGTTCCTGCCGATCGGGCTCGGGGCGGAAATCTGGTATGCCGAAGGGCTCGACAAGTTGTCGGCCAACCTCGAGGAAGCCCGACCCACGTTCATGATCGTCGTCCCGCGGTTGTTCGAGGTGCTGCGCAGCAAGATAATCGCGCAAGTCGAAAAGCAGGGCAAGCTCGCCAACTTCCTGCTCGGGCAGGCGCTCGCTCTCGCCGAACGGCGCGTGGCGGGGACGCGGCGGGCCACCGACTGGGCCATCGACCGCCTCCTCGATGCCACGCTGCGCCCCAAAATCGCGGCCCGGTTTGGTGGGCGGATCAAGGCGCTGGTGTCGGGCGGCGCGCCGCTCAACCTGCAAGTCGGGGCGTTCTTCGAATCGATGGGGCTGACGATGCTCCAGGGCTATGGGCAAACCGAAAGCGCGCCGGTCATCAGCGTCAACTTCCCCTCGGCCGGGATCGATCTCAGGACAGTCGGACAGCCGTTGCGGGGGGTCGAAGTGAGGATCGGCGAAGATGGTGAAATCCTCGTGCGCGGCGAACTGGTGATGCTCGGGTACTGGCAGGACGATGCCGAGACCGCAAAAGCGATTGTCGACGGCTGGCTCCACACCGGCGACATCGGACACCTCGACGGGCGCGGACGGATCCTGATTACCGACCGCAAGAAAGACATCATCGTCAACGACAAGGGCGACAACATCGCCCCGCAAAAACTCGAAGGGATGCTCACGCTGCAGCCCGAGATTTCGCAGGCGATGGTCAGCGGGGACAAGCGCCCCCATGTGGTCGCGCTGATCGTGCCCGACGCCGACTGGACCCAGCACTGGGCGCGCGCCAACGGCGAGCCGTTCGATCCCGCAGTTCTGCGTCAGCTGGCGGCGTACCGCGGCGCGATCCGAACCGCGTTTGAGCGGGTCAACAAGGACTTGTCGGTGATCGAAAAAGTGCGCCAGTTCGCGTTTGCGGACGAGCCGTTCACGATCGAGAACGGCGAGATGACCCCCAGCCTCAAGATCCGACGCCACGCCATCCACCAGCGCTACGCCGAGCGGATCGATGGATTGTACCGAAGCTAGGCCGCTTCAGCTTCGACTTTCTCGGGATAGAAGCGCGGTTCGCGATCCGACCAGCCGGGCGCGGTGGCCGCGGCTTCGCTCAACGACTGCAGCAACTGCTTGCGGCGATGCGGGCGGATTTGCGGCAAGGCGGCGGCGGCGCAGAACGCGGCCGGCAGCCAAGGCCGAGCCTTGGCGCCCAGCAGGCGCTCGTAGAGAAAGCGATAGGCCGAGAAGCTGGTTATCTGCTCGAGGGCCAGGTCCTGCGCCGAGATTCGCATGAGCGGGCCCATGAACGCCTCGAGCCCCGCCAAGGTGGTCTCGCACGGGACCGATCCGCGCAACACGCGCAGTTCGCGATAGGCGAGGTACTGCGCGCGAATCCTTGTATCGCTCTTCTTGCCACTGCCCCAGCGCTTGAATGCGTCGGCACGGCCGAGCCCGATGTCGAGGCCCTGCTCGATGTAGAGTTGCTCGTCCTCGGTAAAGCCGGCGAATTCGCGCAGCTCGGCGATGGTCAGCGATGCAGTGCCGGTCTTGGCCACTTCGAAACCCCTTGGTATTCGAAAGTGAGTGTCACCGAGTTTAGTTAACGTCCGGTAAGCGTGCCGACCAATCGATTGCGAATCGAGGGCAAAGTATTAGTTTCGCATCACCGTCACGACTCCGGCGCCTGCCGCGCTGTGGTTAGAGGGGGGGCAAACACCGGCGGAATGGCCGGACTTTGGGGGCGATTCATTATGCGCATCAAGACGATTGCGGCCGCATTGGCGACTGTTTCCCTGCTTTCCCTGGCCGCCTGCAAACAAGCGCCGGCCAACAAGGGCACAGCGGACACCGCGATGGCTTCCGCCGCCACGGGCCTCGACGGCACGTGGAAAGCGGACCTTGCTTCCGTCAAGGTCGATTCCAAACCGAGCGAGATGACGCTGCAGAACGGCAAGTTCACTTGTCCGACTTGCCTGCCGAGTTATTCCATCGCCGCCGACGGGGCGTTTCACCCGCTCAAACGGCCCTACTCGGACATGACCTCGGTCAAGGTCGATGACGACCATACGGTGACGATCACCAGCAAAAAGGGCGATACTGTTGTCGGCATGACCAAGTACGTCGTGTCCGCCGACGGCAAGACCCTGACCCGCTCCTTTACCGACAGCTCGGTGCCCGGAGCCAAGCCGGTGACCGGGGAATCGACCATGACTCGCGTGGCCGATGCGCCCAGCGGCGCGCACGCCCTGTCGGGATCGTGGAAGTTGGGCAGCTACACCAATATGTCGGACGAAGGGACGACCCTGACGCTCAAGACCGACGGCGACATGCTGCACCTCACCACACCCGGCGGGATCAGTTACGATGCCAAGATCGGTGGACCGGCGGTTGCGATCAAGGGCGATTCGGCGGGCACGATGGCAGCGGTGACCAAGACCGGTGACAACAGCTTCACCGAAACCGATATCCTCGACGGCAAGACGATCAGCGTCACCACCATGGTGGTTGTAGCCGACGGCAAACTGCATGCCACTAGCGAAGACAAGCGCGACGGCTCGAAGTCGAGCTATGATTTGATCCGTTCCTGACGACGCGGGGGGCAGCGCTGTGCTGGCGCTGCCCCCTGTTTGTCAGATCAAACCCGCCAGCGGGCTCGACGGATCGGCGTACTTGCGTGTCGCCATGCGCCCCGCGAGATAGGCATCGCGCCCGGCCTCGACCGCCAGTTTCATCGCCCGGGCCATGCGGATCGGGTCCTTCGCCTCGGCGATGGCGGTATTCATCAGGACCCCGTCGCAACCGAGCTCCATCGCCACGGCGGCATCGCTCGCGGTGCCAACCCCGGCATCGACCAGCACCGGCACGCCAGCGCCTTCGACGATCAGGCGGATGGTCACGCGATTCTGGATCCCGAGCCCTGAGCCGATCGGTGCGCCCAGCGGCATGATCGCCACGGCGCCCGCCTCCTCGAGTTGCCGGGCGGCGATCGGATCGTCGGTGCAATAGACCATCGGCAGGAAGCCTTCGTTGGCCAGCGCCTCGGTTGCCGTCAGCGTCTCGCGCATGTTGGGATAGAGCGTGCGCGCCTCTCCCAGCACCTCGAGCTTGACCAGGTCCCAGCCACCCGCCTCGCGGGCCAGCCGCAGGGTGCGAATAGCATCCTCCGCAGTGAAGCATCCGGCAGTATTGGGCAGGTACGTGACTTTCCCGGGGTCAATGAAATCCATCAGAACCGGCTGGGTTGGATCTGAAATGTTGACCCGCCGCACCGCCACGGTGACGATTTCCGCGCCGCTCGCCGCAAGCGCCGCAGCATTCTGGGCGAAGTCCTTGTACTTGCCGGTGCCGACGATCAGCCGCGACCGGAACGTGCGGCCGGCAACCGTCCAGGTGTCGTCCGCCCCGCCGCCGACAAAGGTGACGATTTCGAGCACGTCTCCGTCAGCGAGCGGCGCGCCAGCCAGGGTCGAACGCGGCACGATTGTGCCGTTGTGCTCGACCGCGACTTTCTCGGGCTTGAGCCCGAGTTCGCGGACGAGCTCGGCGATTGTAGCGGCGGCGGAGCGGCGCGGCTCGCCATTGACGGTCAGGTTCAGAGGCACGGTCATGCCGCGCGAGATAACGCCTAGTGCGTATGGCGCAAGTTGAGCACGTGCCCGAGGGCCACCAGCGCGACCCCGATCACGGTCAGGACCGCTTCTTTGGCGCCATGCGGCACGGTCAGTCCGACACCCATGAAGGCCAGCCCCATGATCGCCACCATGAACGGTGCGCGGCGGCCGTGGCGCAGCGCACCAAGACCGATCGCGGCGCCGGCGGTAATCGTCGCCACCAACAGGCCGATCCGGTGGATCGCGGGATTGAGCAGTAGCCCGCCTCCGAGGCCGAGCCCGGCGACAATCACCACGCCCAGCACGCAATGGACCGCGCACAGGCCGGACAGGACCATGCCGAAGCGATCGAGCTTGTCGCGTACCCGGATGAGCGCGGCGTTCATGATCACCCATCTATGTAACTATATATCGTCGCGCAACCCTTGATTCGCGGCTGCCCGCTGAGTCTTGCGCTTAGTGCGGCGTCGGCTCACAGACGCTCGGCAATGGTCGCACGGTCAGGATTTCCCGCAGAACGGTTCGTATCACGAGGCGATCATGCGCGGCCCCTGGCGGTTGCGCGCTGGCTGCTCGCGGTCGCAGGCCTGGTGATTCTCATGGTCGTGGTGGGGGGCATCACCCGGCTGACCGAAAGCGGACTGTCGATCACCGAATGGAAACCCCTCACCGGCGCGCTTCCCCCTCTGAGCGACGCCCAGTGGCAGGCCGAGTTCGCTGCTTACCGTCAGATCGGCGAGTACCGGCAGATCAACGGCCCCGCGGGAATGACGCTGGCCGACTACAAGTTCATTTACTTCTGGGAGTGGACTCACCGCTTGCTTGGCCGTTTGATCGGGCTGGCGTTCGCGCTGCCACTGGCTTGGTTGTGGATTCGCGGGGCGATCCCGAAAGGCTATTTGCCGCGGCTGCTGGCGCTGCTCGCGCTGGGAGGACTGCAAGGGGTGTTCGGGTGGTACATGGTCCGCTCGGGCCTGTCCGGCACGGTAACCGATGTCAGCCATTTCTGGCTGTCGATCCACTTGCTGACCGCCTTGGTCACGCTTGCCGGGCTAGTGTGGACCGCGCTCGACCTGATTACTCTCCAGCATGACCCACAGGCCCGCCCCGCGCGTTTGACGGTGCTCGGTACTGGAGCCGGTGCGGTCCTGCTCGTTCAGCTCATGCTCGGGGCATGGGTCGCCGGCCTCAATGCTGGCCATGCCTCAGACACGTGGCCACTGATGCAGGGCGCCTTGGTGCCGAGCGTCGACTGGTCGAAAGGCACCGGGTGGGTTTTCACCCATGACCCGTTCCTGCTCCATTTCCTGCACCGCTGGTGGGCATGGCTCGTCGTGGCGGCGCTGGTGGTGCTCGCGCGGGCCGCCAAGCGCGGCGGTTCGCGGCGCGCCGCGATCGCCATCCATGTCGCCTTCGGCACCCAGATCCTGCTGGGAATTGCGACGGTGATGAGCGGTGTGGATTTGGAATTGGCGGCGATGCACCAGTTGGTCGCCGCGCTGCTCGTCGCAGCGACAGCATGGGGCGCGCATGTGGCAGGAAAACGCGCCTAACCGCTGAGACGCGTGAGCGAAATGCCAAATTTGAGAACGCCAAGGTATTATTTTACCTCTCGGGAAAGCCGCGGAAAAGCTTGACTTCGGGGCCCTTGGCCGACAAATGGCCCCGCTTCGCTGGCACCGGATGTTCCTACCCAGCGGCTGCTACCATTTTTATCAAGGGACTTGAGACAAGCCATGAAGGCGCTCAGCAAAGTCACGCGGTCGATCAAGCCCGCCGAGGTCGAGAAAAAGTGGCATCTTGTCGATGCCGAGGGACTGGTCGTCGGCCGCCTGGCGTCAATTGTCGCCAACATCCTGCGCGGCAAACACAAGCCCAGCTTCACCCCGCATGTCGATTGCGGCGATCATGTCGTCATCGTCAATGTCGAGAAGGTCCGCTTCACCGGCAAAAAGCGTGACGAGAAGACCTATTACAAGCACACCGGCTATGCTGGCGGGATCAAGGCGATCACCGCCGACAAGGTGCTCGACGGACGTTTCCCCGAGCGTGTGCTCGAAAAAGCGGTCGAGCGGATGGTTCCGCGCGGGCCCCTCGGGCGCCAGCAGATGAAGGCGCTGCACCTGTACGTTGGCGCCGAGCATCCGCATGCGGGCACCCAGCCCCAGCCGCTCGACGTTGCTTCGATGAACCGCAAGAACAAGGCTGCCGCATAATGGCTACCGAACCGACCAACGAACCGCAGTCGCTGACCGATCTCGGCGATCTCACCGGCTTCGGCGCGCCCAGTACCGAAACGCCGTCGTCAACTCCGGTCAATCGGGGTGGCGGACCTGCCGCGCCGCTGCGCGAACAGCAGCTCGACGCGCAGGGCCGAGCCTATGCGACCGGCCGCCGCAAGGACGCGGTCGCCCGCGTCTGGCTCAAGCCCGGAACCGGCAAGGTCACCGTCAACGGGCGCGACCAGGAAGTCTATTTTGCTCGCCCGACCCTGCGCCTGGTGATCAACCAGCCGTTCACGGTTACCGACCGGGAGGGCCAGTACGACATCGTCTGCACCGTCGCCGGCGGGGGCCTTTCGGGGCAGGCCGGTGCGGTCAAGCACGGAATCAGCCAGGCCTTGTCCAAGTTCGAGCCCGCGCTGCGCCTGACGGTTAAGACCGCCGGGTTCCTTACCCGCGACAGCCGGGTGGTGGAGCGCAAGAAATACGGTCGCGCCAAGGCCCGCCGCAGCTTCCAGTTCTCGAAGCGCTAAAGGCGCACCTGCTCGACGCAAGTCACCGGCTCGGGCTCCGCGCGAAACGCCCGGCCGAGGCCGAGATGGTGCTGGGCGAAGGCGATCTCCTGCGCCCGCATCCACGGGTAGAAAGCGACCGGGTATGCGCACGCGGCATCCTGTCCAGGAGGTTGCGCGCGAACTTGGCGGTAATCCGACTTGAAGCCCTCAACCGTGGCCGCGGTGGCCGGCAGGCCGTACGCCGCGAGCCCGGCCAGGGCCGCGAGGACCAACGTCATCGCGCGTCGATCGCCGGGCGGCGGGCGGATCGCACCGATGATCGCGGCGATCGCGAACAGGCTGAACGCGTAACTGATGCGCAACTCGGCGTTTTTGGCAAATGGCAGCGCCAACAAACCGGCAATCAGGGCCACCGACAAGACCGCGGCATCGCCCCGGGCATACTTTGCCAGCAACGTCGCCGTTGCCAGCAAACACACGCCCCAGCCGGTGATCGCCACCGGCCCGGCCAGGAATGGGGCCGGCACCAACCACCCGATCACGCCCGCTATTACGTTCTTGGCGGCGTTGATGGCGAGGAGCGGGATCCCGAACCCGGCCAAGTGCGGCTTCAGCGGATCGTCGTACGCCGCAAGAACGCTCAGGCATAGCGTGACCGCGATCAAACTCCACCCGGCCACGCGATCGCCAGGATACCTCAGCAGGCCGGCCTTGGTGGTGAAGGCGAGCGGGAAGGCGAGCGCGGTCACCTTGCTCAAGTAACTGCATAACGCCGCCAGCCAAGCCAGGCGCGGGTAGCGCCGATCATGCAGCCGGATCGAGCCGAGCAGGAACAGCGTAAAAAGCGGATCGTTGCGTTCGGCGATCCAGCCGAGCGAGAATGCCAGCTGAGGCAGCAGATTCCACGCGATCACCGCCACAGCCGCGCGAGGCCCGCCGAACCGCTCTCGAAAAACCGCGTACGCCAGCGCGCAATTGGACAAGTGGAGCGCGTGGTTCACCAGATGGTGCGCGAACGGCGAAGGGCCGAGGGTGCTGCTCGTCAACGGAAACATCACCCAGAACAAGGGCCGGAACTGGGGATCGGCGCGGATCGTCGGCCACACCGTGCGCCAGGTCACCGCCTGCTGATGAAAATCATCGTCGAAAAAGCCGAACCCAAGCGATCGGGCGTAAACCGCTCCATAAATCATAGCCAACGCCAGCCAGAACAGCTGAACCTGCCGCCGCTCGGACCAGGCCTGCGTCAATGGACCGGCGGATCGGTCCGCGGCACCTGGTTCACCGGCGCCACGGGCTCGCCCGGCTCGCGCGGGGGCAAAGCGTTCTCGGGCACATCCTGGATCTGCATGTCCGGCGTCTGGACATCCTGCAGGTTACGCGCGCACACGGTCAGTGTCTCTCCGTCCCAGTTCAGTTCGTTGAAGCTGGGCGGGGTGGATCGCAGCCGTTGCGACAAAGTGCCCGCGCCGATCATCCGCACCGGCCCCGCCTCGGTTTCCTCGCTGAGATCGAAGGGATCGTGCACGTGCCCGCTGAGCACCGCCAATACCGCCGGTCGCCGCGCGAGCTCGGTCAATGCCTTGCGGCCATTGTGAGTCAGCGCGGTGCCCTTGGTACCCACTTCGCGCAACGGATGATGCACGGTCACCAGGGCGCGGGTGCCGGGGGGCAGGGCATCGATCGCCGCCAGGGTTTTGGTCAGCGCCGCTTGGGTCACCCACCCCTTCGACCAGTTCAGGCGCGGTTGCGCGCGGACCGTGGTCTTGAGCGGGACGATCGCCACGCCGGGCAAGTCAATCTCGCGTTCGAGGACATGTTCGATTGATCGGAAGCGCCGGTAAGGCGCGAAAAACCGCTCAAGCACGTTGAAATAAGGCAGGTCGTGGTTACCGACCTCTACCGTCACCGGAACGTCAAGGCCGTGCACCCAGTGACACGCAGCCCGGAATTCGCGGTGCCGCGCGCGCATCGTCATGTCGCCTGTAATGGCCACCGCGGCCGGGCGCTTCTCGGCGATTTCCTGCTTGACCCAATCGAGCGCGCGATTGTTCTCAAGGCCGAAGTGGATGTCGGAGAGGTGGAAAAGCAGCATGCCCATGTCACGCGGTCGCTAGCAGATCGACTTCCGCCTGGGCCAGCGTGAACTCCTCCTCGGCCCCGCATTCGACCTGCTCGCCGTCGATCAGCAGGCCGAAAGCGCTTCCCTGCGTGCTGGCGAGAACCACTCTCGGCAGGACCCCGAGCCGCTCGTGCGGTCCCGAGCGGAAGTCGAGCTTCAGCAGTGCCCACGCCTGGCCGAGATAGTCCCGTGCATTTTCGGATGAATACGCGTCGATCTCGATGCCGGCGTCGGTCGGCGTGAGGTTGATCAGCGGATACCCTTCGCGCCGTCCGAGCGCAGGATCGCTGCAGCAGATCATCTCGCCGCCCAGCGTTTCCTGGATCGCCTTAGCGGCGGACTGGGCCAGTTCGATCACCGCCTGGTCGCGCATGGCCTCGCGCACGTCACCCCAGCTCGCTCCGGGGCCGGCGAGGATGCCGGCGTACGTCACGCCTTGCCGGCTGCGAATGACGCCCGGCCGGTGGCGCTTCGCCTGACCTTTTGCCGCAATGGCGACGACCTCCTCCAAGCTGCGGGTGCCGTGCAGTCGATGATAAAGCAGGTTCATCGTTCCCCCTGCCAGAATCAGGACCGCTCCATCCCACCCGGCGAGCGCTGCGATCAGTGCGTTGACCGTTCCGTCGCCGGCGAACACCGCCACCGTGTCGATCCCGGCCGCGCCAAGGATACCTGCCGTCGGCAAGTCCTGATCAGGGAAGACGGTCCGATGGGCGACGTGAAACCCATTCGAGGCACAACACTGCTCGAGCGCCGCCTGCGCCTGCTGGTCGTTGCTGCCGCTCGAGGCGTTATTGACCAGCCAGATAGCCCGCGGTGTGTCCATGTGCGGCTTAGCGCGTGCCACCCCGCTCGGTTCCCGTTACACCCGCCGAGTCAGAATAAGCCACGCCGCGAGCGCGTTGAGCGCGCTGTACCCGGCATAGGCCCAACCCCACCCCCATGCCGCCTGGTGGACCAGCAACAGCGCGGCGAACAGTAACAGGAATTCGACCACCACGCTGGCGCGCCCGCCTAGCAGATGCACGAACCACGGCACTTGGCCGAGCAGCGGATGGCGGCTTTCGAGAACCGCCTTGTGAAGCGCGAAATTGCCGATCCCGAGCAAGAAGGTGATGATCAGCGGCATCGCTGCCCAGATGGGGAGACGCCGGTCGATTGCCAAACGTCATTCGCCGGTCGCGGCACACCGTTGGTCCGCAGGGCGAGTCGTTTGTCGGATGGGCGAGCGACATGGTCGAACCGAGCGGGACCCGCACGCGCGGCGCCCTTATTCCTCCATTCGCGCCACGGACCAGCGGCCAGTTCCGGCACGGCCCTGGCGCAGCCCACGTGAGGAGAGAACCGATGATTTTTCGTTTCGCGATGATGGCCGCTGCCTTGGGCGCGGCAGCGTTGACCGCGCCCGCTGCCGCCGAAAGTGTCGGCATTCGTCATGCGGATCTCGACCTGGCCACCCCTGCCGGGGTGCAGATGCTCGACCGTCGGATCGACAGCGCCGCCCGCGAACTATGCGGCATTGGCGATCTTCGCACCGGGACGAGGCTCCAGAGCTCCGCCAGCAAGCAGTGCTACCAAAATGCGAAAGCCAATGCCCACAAGCAAGTTGCCGAGCGCGTTGGACCCGGCGGCGCCGAAGGCTGATCGCTTACCGGGTGCAGTCCGGTAATGCCTGGGCGTCCGTTCGCGGACGCCCTTTTTTCCTCATCGTCCGGCCATCGACTTGACCTTGCGCAAGTAAGTTCGGCCAATGCGCGCCGGGTCTCCGCTATCAAGTTCGGCCGACCACACGCCAAGCCCCTCGTGCCGCAGTCCGCGTATCCGGTCGCGGCGCAGGATAGTCGAACGGTGGACGCGGATGAACCGGGCGGGATCGAGCCGCCCCTCGAGACTGGCAATCGTCTGCAACAGCAAATAGCTGCGGTCGCCAACGTGGAGGCGGACGTAATCGCGCTCAGCGTCGATGCGGCCAACCTGGGCCGCATCGACCCGCAACAATTCCGACCGGTGCGGCACCCAGAACTCCGCCAGCCATTGGCGATTCTCGGTGGGGCCGCGCTCGCGGCGTCCGATCGCGCGATCGATGGCCCGCGCCAGTCGATCGGCCGCGACTGGTTTGAGGACGTAGTCGACCGCATCGATCTCGAAGGCTTCGACGGCAAAGTCCTCGTGCGCGGTGATGAAGATCACGGCTGGCGGATCGGGGCGCGCGGCGAGCTTGCGGGCAACGCCGAGTCCGTTCAAACCAGGCATCGTCATGTCGAGCAGCAGTAGCTCGGGCCTAAGCTTGTCCGCCAGCCGCAACGCCGCTTCGCCATCGCAAGCAGTGCCGATTACATCCAATTGCGGCAGCTCGGCGCACAGGACCTGCAGGCGCTCGATCGCCAACGGCTCGTCGTCGATAATCATGGTGCGCAGCGCGCCCTCATCCTTGTCGGTCATGGACGACACTCCGCAAGGGTTAAGATCGGCAGCCGCAGCACCGTTGCATATCCGCCCGGCCCGGCGCCGGATACGACCGACGCCTCGCCGCCGAAGCGCGTCGCAAGCCGATCGCGCACATTGGCGAGGCCAATGCCGAAGCCGGGCCGAGTCGCCTCCATCGCCTCCATCGCCTGGCCGCGGCCATCGTCGGACACCGTCAGCACCAGTTGCCCGTGCTCCGTCCGCGCCGCCAGCGTGATGGTCACTCGCTCGCCGGTGGGAGCGACCGCGTGCTTAACCGAGTTTTCGACCAGCGGTTGCAGGATCATGCCCGGCACCCGCACGTCCGCCAGCGCGGCGGGCAATTGGTA
>JBDSUJ010000033.1:0-13158 GCA_039927815.1 Croceibacterium sp.
GTCGCTCCGGTCGGGTCGAACCTCGTCACGATCAGCGCGGAAGACATTTCTAAGCTTGGCGCCAACACCGTCCAGCAGGTGCTCAAATCGGTGCCCGCGGTGGTCGGACTCAACAGCCCGGGCCAAGGCGCTTTCGGCAGTTTTGACGGATCGGGTACCAACGCACCGACCATCCATAGCCTTGGCGCCTCGGCCTCGAACTCGACGCTCATCCTGCTCAACGGTCATCGCCTACCGGTCGGCGGCGCGAACCATCTGCTTGCTGATCCCAACATCATCCCGCCGATGATGCTTCAGCGCGTTGAGGTGCTGTCGGACGGCGCGTCCTCTGTCTACGGATCCGACGCGGTGGCGGGGGTGATCAACTTCATCACCCGGCGCAACCTCGATGGGGTCGAACTCAACGTCCAGAAGGGCTTTGGCGAGCAATACGGCACGCTCAACGCTGGCGCGGCGTTCGGCAAGACGTGGGATAGCGGGAGTTTCATCCTCGGCTATGCTTATTCCAAGCGCGACAACCTCAGCGCCGGCGACCGCGCGTTCTCCGCCAGTCCCAACCTTGTCGCGCGCGGCGGGTTCAATTTCCTCGACAACTTCTGCGGTCCGACCGCGTCGCTCGTGTCAGGCGGCAAGACCTATTATTCGCCGTACACGTCGGGAGCGCCGTTCATCGCCGGCTCGGTCTCCAATCCGATCGCAAATCAGAATGGCCAGTGCGGCTATCCCAATGCATGGGACTTGATCCCGTCAGAATTGCGCCACAATGCAATGGCCTCGATCCGCCAGGAAGTAGGCGACGCGCTGACCGTTACCGCTGACCTGGTTTATTCCAATCGCGAAAACGTCCAGCGTGTTTCGCGCGGAAACGCCACGGGTACGGTGTATCGTTCAGGCGCCCCGGCTGGCAATGCCAACAACCCGTTCGGCGCGGCGGCTTTTGCGTCCCTGACCACGGCGGGTGCTCCGGTGTTCATTGCCGGAACCGGCGCGACCAGCGCCACGGTAAACTTCAATGGCGATGCCTTGCTCGGCCCGGGGGCCAGCATAACCGGTCGCGACGAGACGTATTACGGTCGTCTCGATCTCGAATACAAACTGTCCGACGCGTGGAACGTCAACCTCGGGACCGTCATCGGGCGCGACGTCTCGTCGGTCGAAAGCTTCGGCCGGATCAATGCGAGCGGCTTCCAGCTGGCACTGAATGGAAAGGCGAGTGCCACCATTAACGGCGTCGTCAACACCGTTTCGCAGCCTCTCACCGCAGCCAATGCGCTCGATGTGTTCGGAACCGCCGGCACCTCTCCTGCAACGCTCGCGACGCTGACCGATTCGCGGACGTTCCAGCAGGGCAACACCACTCTGGTCAACGTTTATGGCAAAGTGGATGGCGATCTGTTTAATCTCCCTGGAGGAAGGGCCAAGATCGCGATCGGCGGGGAATATACCCGCTACAAGCTGGTGCAGGACACAGTCCAGCCAAACGGCCTCGGGGCAGCCTCCTTCAACTCGCTCGCCTATGTGCTCGATTACGGACGCAATGTGAAATCGGGCTATGCGGAACTCTATCTGCCCCTGATCGGCCCGGATCAGCACGTCCCGGGCGTGTTCCGGTTCGACCTCAACATCTCCGGCCGGATCGACACCTACAGCGATGTCGGGACCACCAAGAACCCGAAGATCGCGGCCAATTGGGAAGTGATCGAGGGCGTCCGCTTGCGTGGCAACTGGGCGCGCAGCTTCGTGGCCCCAGCGCTGACATCGATCGGCTCCAACGCGCAGGGACGGACCGGCGAATCGAACTTTACGGGCGGGCCGTCAGTGACATTGCCCTATTCCATCTTCCCAAGCGCCGCGACGGTCCCCGGATGCGTTTCGACCGCAACCTCGTGCACGCTACTTGGCGTCAACGGAATTC
The DNA here is from genome assembly GCA_039927815.1 of Croceibacterium sp. Classification (GTDB taxonomy): domain Bacteria; phylum Pseudomonadota; class Alphaproteobacteria; order Sphingomonadales; family Sphingomonadaceae; genus Croceibacterium_A. The sequence continues at coordinate 1,916 of JBDSUJ010000033.1, forward strand.
AGCTTAATGGTGGCAATGCCAATCTAGTACCGCAACGGGGCAAGGCATGGAGCGTCGGGGTCGACATCGCACCGCGGTCGCTGCGCGGCCTGCGCGTGGCGGTGACGTACTGGCATAACGAACTGCGCGGCGGGATTACCGCGCCGCAGCTTGCACTGGTCACTGGATCATCCGCTCTCTCACAATATCTGACGGTTTATCCAAGCGGCGCGACGGCCGCACAGATTGCAGCGCTGACTGCGAGCCTGCCGCAGACCGGGACAGTGGGCTCGCCGATCTACTTCATCTACTCAAACCAGCAGCAGAACGTCCTCAACCTCAACGTCGAGGGGATCGACGTGGCCGCGTCGTACAAGCTCGAAACTGGCAGCGCCGGCAATTTTACGTTTGGCGTCGGCCTGTCGCGCAAGACCAAGTTCGACCAGTTCTTCGGCGCGGCCGGACAAGGCGGGACGGTGTTCAGCGTGCTCGGCTATGCGGGCTACAATCTGACCTTCCCGTCACTCAAGTACGAAGGCCGCTACAGTCTCGGCTGGGAAATGGGCAACTTCGACGCGAACGTGTTCGTCAACCACACAGGCGGCTATATCAACTACGGCAACCCGGTAAATGCCCGCGTCCTGGTGGGAGGGCTTCCGTCATCGGGTGGCGATCCAGTCAAATCGTTCGTCACGGTCGATACGCACTTGGCCTACACCCTGACCGAAATGGGATTCCTCCACAGTGCGCAGATCTACCTGGACACCAACAACCTCCTCAACACTCCGCCGCCGTTCTACAACACCTACGGTCTTAACAATGCGATCGGTTATGACGGCACCAACGCCAATCCGATCGGCCGCGTGATCACGGTGGGCCTCAAGACCAAATTATGAGGTTTGCGAAACTCCGTCCCCGCGATCGGGGACGGGGGCTGACGGCCTGATCCAACCAACGAGGACGGTTCCCACGGTGTCGCAGATTACCGCCAATGGCAGAATCGGGTCCGGGCGATTACTTGCCGGGCTGGCCGGGCGCGGCATTCTACAGTCTCGCACACCTTGGATGCACGAACAGGAAGCCGCCGCGCACGGACTGGCGATGGCTTACGAGCTGTTCGATTTCACCGATCGCGGATGGGACGATGCGGCGCTCCCGCGCCTGTTGGATGAAACCCAGCGCGAGGGGTTTGCCGGGCTCAACGTCACCATCCCGTTCAAGCGCGCGGTGATCGAACTGCTCGATGACTTGTCGCCGGCGGCGCGCGCGATCGGGGCAGTCAACACGATCGCCTTTCGTGACGGGCGCCGGGTGGGCCATAACACCGATGTCAGCGGATTTTCTGCCAGCTTTGCCGCAGGGCTCAGCGATGTTCCGCGCGCGGTGGTGCTCCAGTTGGGATGCGGCGGCGCCGGATCGGCAACCGCTCACGCGCTGCTCGGGATGGACGTGACGAGCCGGCTGGTGCTCAGCGACGTCGACTCAGCACGTGCGGCCGCGCTCCACGCTCAGCTCGTGCAGGCTTTCGGCGATCGGGTGTGCCTAACTTCCGACCCAGAGCGCGCCGCCACAATTTCGGACGGGATCATCAACGCCACGCCGATAGGAATGGCCAAGTTTCCCGGCATGCCCATCGCCGCGGAGGCGATCCTCCCACACCACTGGGTCAGCGACATCATCTATGTCCCGCTCGTCACGGCGCTGCTCGCCGAGGCCCGGCGCAAAGGGTGCCGCACGCTCGATGGCAGCGGCATGGCGGTCAATCAGGCGGCCGACGCGTTCGCAATCTTCACCGGCGAGAAGGCCGATCGGCGGCGCATGCGCACCAGCTTCGCAAAGTTCGATCAGCACCCGCTCCGGCCCTCTGAAGGAGAGGACCGCAAGCTGGCATGAAAACCTCGATCGCCACGGTGTCCCTGAGCGGCCCGCTGGAAAGCAAGCTGCACGCTATCGCTGCCGCCGGGTTCGGCGGGGCCGAAGTGTTCGAAAACGATCTGCTGTCGGCTCCGCAAAGCGCGCGTGACATCGGCGCCCTGATGGCCGGGCTCGGCCTTGCCTGCACCATGTTCCAGCCGTTCCGCGATCTCGAGGGGATGCCCGAGCCGTTTCGAAGTGCCGCGTTTGAGCGGATGAAACGCAAGTTCGAGGTGATGGACCAGCTCGGCACCGACCTGATCCTGCTGTGTTCGAACTGCTCACCCCATGCGGTGCCCGACCGTGCTCGCCTGCTCGATGATCTTGCCAAGCTCGGTGAGCTTGCCGCAGCCCATGGCAAGCGAGTCGGCTATGAAGCGCTCGCGTGGGGCAGCCATATCAGCGACCACCGCGATGCGTGGGCGCTGGTGCGGGATGTCGATCATCCCGCGATCGGACTGGTGCTCGACAGCTTCCATTCGCTTGCCCGCCAGATCCCCAGCGCGAGCATCGGCGATATTCGCGCGGACAAGCTGTTCATCGTCCAGGTTGCCGACGCGCCAATCCTCGACATGGATCCGCTCAACTGGTCGCGCCATTTCCGCTGCATGCCCGGGCAAGGCGATTTTGCGCTCGCCGAGTATGCCGCGGCGATCGAGCGCATTGGATACCACGGGTGGTGGAGCCTGGAGATTTTCAACGATCGCTTCCGTGCCGGCTCGGCCAGCCAGGTCGCGCTTGATGGAATGCGCTCGTTGCAGCTGGTCGAGGATGCAGGCGCGCGCGCGCTCGGCAAGCCCCCGCCGATGCCCGCGCCGATCCAAACAACGGGTGTCGAATTCATTGAATTTGCCGCCAGTCACGAAGAAGCCGACGAATTCGGACGGATGTTTCACGCGCTTGGGTTCACGCCCGTCGCACGCCATCGGACCAAGGACGTGACCCGCTGGACCCAAGGTTCGATCAACCTGATCATCAATTCCGAGCCTGAGGGGTTCGCGCATACGTTCGACATCGTCCACGGCGGCTCGGTCTGCGCCATCGGTCTTGCGGTGCCCGACCAGCAGGCCGCGATCGGGCGCGCCGCGGCGCTTAGGGTGGCGCAGTTCACGCAGGCCACCGGGCCCGATGAATGGGACATCCCGTGTCTGCGCGGGGTGGGCGGCAGTCTGCTCTACCTCGTCGATGCCGCGACGCGCGAGGCGATGTGGGCCGAGGAGTTCCCACACGAGATCACCCAGGAACAGCCCGGCACTCACCTGCACCGCGTTGATCACATCGCGCAGTCGATGCAGTACGAAGAATTTTTGAGCTGGCTCTTGTTCTACAGCGCGCTGTTCGCCGTCATCAAGACTCCGCAGCTCGAGATCGCCGATCCCATGGGGCTGGTCTATAGCCAGGCGATCGAGAACGCGGATCGGTCGGTCCGCTTCACGCTCAATGGGTCGATGGCAGCGCGCTCGCTGACTTCACGTTTCATCCAGAATTACTTCGGCGCGGGGGTCCAGCACGTCGCCTTTGCCACCGGCGATATTTTCTTCGCCGCCGAACATGCCGCCACGGCGGGGCTGCCGATGCTTCCGGTTGGGCCCAATTACTATGTCGACATCGAAGCCAAGCATGGCCTCGCGCCCGATCTTGTCGCGCGGATGGCGCGGCTCAACATCCTCTACGATCGCGACGGCGAGGCGGAATATTTCCAATTCTACAGCCGCGCGGTGGCCAAGCGGGTGTTCTTCGAAGTGGTCGAGCGGCGCGACTACGATGGTTACGGCGCGGTCAATGCCGCGATCCGGCTCAACGCTCAGGCCGCCTTTGTCGAGCCCCCGGGCCTGTGACCGACGCAAACTCACGCATGGAGTTACGGATATGAAACTGCTGCCGATTGCTCTTATGGCCGCGCTGGCGTCGACCACACCCGTCCTCGCCGGCGACAAGTCGATGACCCCGATCAGCGGCGACCCCGTGGCGACCGGCAGCGGCCGCGTCGCGGGTACTCGGCTGCCCTCCGGCGTGCGCGCCTACCTGGGGATACCGTTCGCGGCACCGCCGGTCGGCGCGCTGCGCTGGGCACCGCCGCAGCCGACACGGTGGAGCGGAGTGTTCAACGCCGACCGCAAGGGCGCCGAGTGCATTCAGGTGCTGCGCCCGCACGACATCAATCACTACTTTGGCGAAGAAGCCTCGGGCGAGGACTGCCTGACTTTGAACGTGTGGGCTCCGGCAAAGCCCACTACTGGCGCGGCGCTCCCGGTTATCGTATTTATCTATGGCGGCGGGTACACGCTCGGATCCTCGGGCATGGCCAATTACGATGGCGAGGCGATGGCGCAGCGCGGCGCCATTTTCGTTAATTTCAATTACCGCGTCGGCGCGCTGGGCTTCCTCGCGCACCCGGAACTGACCGCCGAACAAGGTGGAGCATCGGGCAATTACGGGACGATGGACCAGACACTCGCGCTCCGCTGGGTGCACGACAACATCGCGCGCTTTGGCGGCGATCCGGGCGAAGTGCTGATTATGGGGCAATCGGCGGGTGCGCGCTCCGTCGCCAGCCAGATTGTCTCGCCCGCTGCGCGCGGGCTGTTCCGCGCCGGAGTCATGTCGAGCGGGTGCAATTTTCGCGCCCCCACCCCCACGCTGGCGGAATCGGAGAAGCTCGGCCTACAATTGCAACGCGCGCTTGGCGCAGGAAGCCTGGCCGCAATGCGGATGCTGCCCGCCGACAAGATTCTCGCCGCGCAGTCTGAAAACCAGCTCGGGCTGTCGGTCGCCGGCGTCCGCATTGGCGGGCCGATCGTTGATGGCAAAGTGATTCCCGCGCAATTCTCCGCGCTGATCGAGGGCGGCAATTACGCCCGCGTGCCCATCATCGCATCATACAATTCCGATGACATGAGCAACGGTTTCCAGCCCCTCCTGGCCGCCTCCACGCTCGCGCAATACCGAGCGGCGGCGGACGCGCTGTTCGGCTCCGATGCGCCAGCGTTCCTCGGACTCTATGCACCCGCCAGCGACGCGGAAGTGCGCAGGGTGGCGCGCCACGCCGCCAGCGACGCGGGATTTGCCAGCCAGGCCCGGAACTGTGCGATGGACGAAGCGGCCCACAGCGTGCCGACCTTCATCGACGAGTATGCCCGCCGCCATCCCTATATCCCCGGCGTCAAGCTGGCCGATCAGGATACCGCCACTGTCGGCGCTTACCATACCGCGGATATTCCATACTGGTTCGGCACCCAGGACAAATACAACGCGATCCGCGCCACGCGAGCGTGGACCCCGTGGGATCGGACGATGTCGGGCCGGATGATGGACGCATTGATCGCCTTTGCCGCAACCGGGTCGCCCACCACCGCGGCAATGCCATGGCGTGCGTGGACACCCGTTAACGACAGCTACTTGCGCCTGGGCGACGATGTGCAAACGGCGCCGTACACGCTGCCCGGCCTGTCATGGCTGGCAGCGCATCCCCCCGCCGCAAGCGCCCCGGTCCCCCGGCCGAGCACCCCGCGCGACTAGACCACTAAGTGCAAAAGGACGACGCGCCCATCACGGACTTAATCCCGCCCACCAGCATGGCCTGAAAGGCGTCTGCACCCGGCATGCCGTTCTTCTGGAACGCGCGCGCCTCATGGCCGAGCGTGGTGACCCACGCCTTGCCGCCGTCGTAATACTGGCACCACGCGACCGGATGGAAGCTGCCGTGGCCGGGATGCGTGCCGACCACGGATGGGTAGCGCGGGCGAGCAAACGAGGCGGCGGCGGTCGGCTCGCCACTCGCGGCCGTCGCCGGCGGCGGAGCGGATGGGCGCGCTTCGAGCGCCGACCAAGTCTTCGGGTCGGTCGTCGCCAGGAATCGCACCTGGGTCGGGAACGGCACCAGGTTGTACCACTCATCGCGGAACGCAAACCGCCCTGGCAAGCCTTTGGTTGAAGCATCCGTGCGATCGACCATCACCACCTCGCCGTCGCGGACCGGCAGGTGATCGTAGAAGTTCGCCCCGCCAAGCAACCCTTCGTAATACGGCCAGTTGTACAAAGTACCAAAAGCGTTGTGCACGCCGACAAACCCGCCCCCTGCGCGCATGTACTGGCGCAACGCAGTCTTGCCGCCGTCATCAAGCACGTCGCGCGACGTAGATAGGAAGATGACCGCGTTATAACCGCTGAGGTTGGCCATCTGCGCGACGTCTTCGGTGTAGTCGATCGCCCAGCCCTGCTCGCCCGCTATCCGCACCATCTCGCGTTGCGCAACGTTGTCGACGGCCAGCGGCGGGTTCAGCCCTGGCCCGAGCGGCTTGCCAAGCTTGGCATGTCGCGGGCCCGCGGTTCGGGTAAACAACAAGATGCGGTACTGAACCACCCGCGCCCGCGGCCAGGAATGATAACATTTTGGCAAGACACCCCGGCACACCCCGTAGTCCATCGCGCCCAAGTTATCGTTGATGGCCCCGCCCCGATTGCCCGTTTGCGCCGAACTGACCCCGCCGACGGCAGAAATGAGCATGACGGCCACTATCCAGTCTCGATATTTTCGCGACACTAAATTTTATCCTTTCCGAGGCCGCGTTAGCGGATCGATATTTCATAGACGGTGGGAGTGTCGGCGCTAAATGTTTTTCGGTTCCACGAAACGAGAGATCGCCTGCGTTTCATAGGCTCCTCGGCGTGAAATCTTGGCCACTTTATTCATATCTGCGGTGCGCGCTGCAAACTCACCCGAATTATCTTCAAGGGGCCCCGTCAAGCCACTGATCCCGAAGTTTGGACCGAGCAAACATCCAGGCCGGATAGCCAGTGCAAGTTCTTCGATCTCGGCGACGAACCCAAGTGAAAACCAGATGGCAGGCAACAACGATCAGTTCGGATCGTCACAATTGGCGCATGCGCTGGATATTTTTAGCTCCAGCTCCGAGCCGGCCCTTTGCTTAACCAACGGGTGCAAGTCGAGCGCCAAGTCCAGAGAGTGCAGCAGCTCCGACGCCCTTGCCGCTGTGGGGCTGCTTCAGGGCGCCAGCGGAAATTCCCTGAGCATGGAGACTAGTGCTGGGGGTTCGTGGCGGAGCGGGTGGGATTCGAACCCACGATGAGCTTTTGACCCATACACACTTTCCAGGCGTGCGCCTTCGACCACTCGGCCACCGCTCCGCATGCCCGGATCGCGCGGCGACCCTCGGCAAGGCGCGGCACCTAGCGGCGCGGATGCGGCAATTCAAGCGATTGCCGGAGGCTGGCGCCGCCGGTAGGCAGCGGCCATGACCACGCTCCCGGGCAATGGCCCGTCTCTCGCCGAAATTGAGACTATGGCAGCGCGCGCCGTGCGCCAGTTGCCCGAGGTATTCGCCGCGCACCTCGGTGATGTCATAGTACAAGTCGAAGACTTCGCTGACCGCGAACTGCTCGACAAGCTCGGGATTGACGATCCGATACGGCTGAGCGGGGTCTACGAAGGTGTCCCGCTTCATGTCCGCAGCATCAGCGACAGCGGCCGGTTGCCCGATCGCATCCGCTTGTTCCGCCAGCCTATCCTGGCGGAGTGGCGTGCGCGAGGCGGTCTCTCGGTCGAGCGACTGGTGTGGCATGTGCTGGTGCACGAGGTGGGGCATCATTTCGGACTCACCGACGAGACCATGCACGCGCTCGAGGACGAAGCGGCGGCGGAGCAGATTGAAACGCCATGAAACTTTCGCCCGCCGGATGAGCGACACCGTCCGCTTCACCGGTCCGATGCTGTCGGTGGTGATCGAGGAAGGATACGATCCGATGGGTTTCGTCGCGGTGACCGGCGATGCAGCCGATGCGGTGGCCGGGCACGAACTGGCGCGGCGGCTCGAACTCGGCAAGCGCCGCGGGTTTGGCTCGGTCAAGGTGACCGTCACTGTCGGCTCCAGCACCTGGCAAACCTCGCTATTCCCGCAGAAGACCGGCGGCTGGTTTCTGCCGATCAAGAAGCCGATCCGGCTCGCCGAAGATCTCGACTACGGCGACGACGTCACCGTCCAGCTCGAACTTCTCTAAATCCGCTCCGCCTCCGCGACCGCGTCGCTGGCCCGGAGCGCGCTGACGACCCGGGTCAGGTGCGCCAGGTCGTGGACTTCCAGGTCGATCTCGTAGGTGTGGAACGGATCGTCGAGTTGGGTCTGCGCCAGGGTCACGACATTGGCGTGGTTCTTGGCGAAGATGCCCGCCATTTCAGCCAGCGTGCCGAGCCGGTGGTACAGCACCACCTGCAGGCGTCCGGTCGCCCCTTGCGACCGTTCGCCCCAGCTCAGGTCGACCCAGTCGGCATCGACCCCGTTGGCCAGCTCGAGGCAGTCGATGGCGTGGACTTCGACTTGTTCGCCCGGCCGCCGCAGGCCGACGATGCGGTCGCCCGGCACCGGGTGGCAACATTCGGCGAGGGTGAAACCAACTCCGGGGGTCAACCCCTTGATCGAGATCGACTTGGCCGGTCCCGGCTCGTCGGGCAGATCGGCGGTGCAGCCCGGCACCAGGGCTTCCATCACCGCGCGATCGGTGATCTTGGCCGCGCCGATCGCGTACATCAGGTCGTCCTCGTCTTCCATCTCCAGCCGGCCGATCGCCTCGCGCACGGCCTTCTTGCCGATCTTGGCGGGCACGCGGTCGGCGATCTCGTCAAACAGCTTGCGGCCGATCACCGCCACTTCGGCGCGTTCCTTGTTGCGCACCGCGCGGCGGATCGAGGCGCGCGCCTTGCCGGTGACGACGATCCCAAGCCACGACAGCTGCGGTTCGGCGTGCGCGCCCTTGATGATCTCGACCACGTCACCGTTGTTGAGCTGGGTCCGCAGGGGCATGTGACGAGCGTTGATCTTGGCCCCGACGGTGCGCGCGCCAAGATCGGTGTGGACCGCGAACGCGAAATCGACCGGGGTCGCGCCCTTGGGCAGCTGGAACAGCGCGCCCTTGGGCGTGAACGCGAAGATGCGGTCCTGGTAGATCGCCAGCTTGGTATGCTCGAGCAGCTCCTCGGCATCGTGGCTCGCATCGACGATCTCGATCAGGTCGCGAAGCCACCCCACTTGCCCGTCCGGACCAGCGCCATTTTGCTTGTAGGCCCAGTGCGCCGCCAGGCCGAATTCGTTGGTGCGGTGCATCGGCTTGGTGCGGATCTGGACTTCGACGCGCTGGCTGCCGTCGTAGATCAAGGTGGTGTGGAGCGAGCGATAGCCGTTGATCTTGGGCGTCGAGACGTAGTCCTTGAAGCGTCCCGGCACGAACTGCCACGCCTGGTGCAGCACGCCGAGCGCGCGATAGCAGTCCTCGACATTATCGGTCAGGACACGGAACGCCATGATATCGGTGATCTGCTCGAAGGGCATGTGCCGCTCGGCCATCTTCTTCCAGATCGAGTACGGATGCTTCTCGCGCCCGGCCACTTCTACCTGAACGCCCGCTTCGGCGAGCGCCTGCTTGACCTTGAGCGCGATGGCATCGACCTGCCCGCCCTCGCTGCTGCGGATCTGCTCGAGCCGTCCGGTGATGGTCGCGTAGGCTTCGGGCTCCATCTGCTCGAATGCCAGCAGCTGCATCTCGCGCATGTATTCGTACATGCCCACCCGCTCGGCGAGCGGGGCGTAGATATCGAGCGTCTCGCGAGCGATGCGGCGGCGTTTCTCGGGGCTCTTGATGAAGTGCAGCGTGCGCATGTTGTGGAGCCGGTCGGCCAGCTTGACGAGCAGGACGCGGATGTCCTCGCTCATCGCCAGCAGGAACTTGCGCAAGTTTTCTGCCGCCCGCTCGTCTTCGGGCATCTGCTCGATCTTGCTGAGCTTGGTGACCCCGTCGACCAGCTTGGCCACCTCGGGTCCGAAGTTGCGCTCGATGTCCTCGATGGTCACCAGCGTATCCTCGACCGTGTCGTGGAGCAGCGCGGTGATGACCGTGTCCTGATCGAGCTTGAGGTCGGTCATCAGCCCCGCCACTTCGATCGGATGGCTGAAATAGGGATCGCCGCTGGCGCGCTTCTGGCTGCCGTGTTTCTGGACCGTGTAGACATACGCGCGGTTCAGCAGCGCCTCGTCGGCGTCGGGGTCGTAGGCCTTGACCCGTTCCACAAGTTCGTACTGGCGCAACATCAACCTGAATGTGCGGTGCAGCCTGGCGGGCGGCAAGGCAAATCCCCGCCGTGCGGCGCGTTTGCGGCCCATGTCGCGATTTGGGTGACACAGTGTCACCCTCCGCGGTCTGCGTTTGCTATTAGAGTTCAATAGCTTACTCTTCAAATCACCGGGTGACGCTTTCACGGGCCGCGCTGCGCCAAACTGGTGAGCCAGCCCGAGCGGGCGCCGGCAGCCGGACGTGTTGGCACACTAGGCAGCGTGTAGGAAAGCGGTTTGGCCTGTTGTATCGCGGGACCGATGGCCGCCAGCGATACGATCTTCGACCGCACCTCCGCACTCGCCCGCGAATTGGGGGCGATCAACCTGGGCCAGGGCTTTCCCGATCTCCCCGAGCCGCCCGAGTTGATCGCCGCGGCGCAGCGCGCGCTGGTCGAAAAGTCCAACCAGTACCCGCCGATGCGCGGGCTGCCCGAGCTGCGCGCGGCGGTTGCCGGCTATTACCGGCGGGAGCAAGGCCTCGAGATCGACCCAGCGTGCGTCATCGTCACATCGGGCGCGACCGAAGCACTGGCGGCGGCGATCCTGGCGTTCATCGAACCGGGCGACGAGGCGATCCTGCTCCAGCCGTTCTACGACGCTTACCTGCCGCTGGTCGAACGCGCGGGCGGCGTCGCGCGTACGGTCAGCCTGGTGCCGCCGCACTGGACGCTGCCGATGGACGCGCTCGCGGCGGCGATTGGGCCACGGACCCGGCTGATCGTGCTCAACACCCCCAACAACCCCGCGGGGACCGTCACCAGCCGCGGCGAGCTCGGAGCGCTGGGCGCGCTGTGCCAGCGCCACGACATCGTGCTGCTGTGCGACGAAGTGTGGGAAGGCATGGTGTTCGGACAGGCGAAGCATGTCTCGCCGCTGGCCGTGCCCGAACTGCGCGAGCGGGCGGTCAAGATCGGCTCGGCGGGCAAGATCTTCTCGCTTACCGGGTGGAAAGTCGGCTGGGCAATCGCCGCGCCGCCGCTGGCCGAAGCGATCGCCCGCCAGCACCAGTTCCTCACCTTCACCACCCCGCCCGCGCTGCAATGGGCCGTCGCCGAAGGGCTCGCCCTGCCCGCCGAGTGGCACGCCGCCCACCGCGCCCGCTACGCCGCCGCGCGCCACCGGCTGGTGCGCGGGCTCGAACAAGCCGGCTACGTACTGCTGCCGGCGGACGGCACCTGGTTCGTGACCGTGGACCTCGCCGCCAGCGGCTTACCGCCCGACGACGTC